>BBSL01000285.1 GCA_001319865.1 Burkholderia sp. E7m39
GACTGGAAAGAAACGCAGCAACGCAATCCCGCCGATGCAAGCGGCTATCGCAACCTCTACATCGACCACGTGCTGCAGGCCGATCAGGGCTGCGACTTCGATTTCCTGGTGGGTTGCCGCGGCGCGGAAGTGCCGGCGCATTCGCACTAAGGCGCTGAACGCCGGCAGCTGAAGCCGGACACTGAACGCCGCGCGCCAGCGCGCCGTTCAGTTCAGATCACGCCTGCGTGCCGATGCCGAGGATCGTATCGGCGTCGGCGCGCGCGTTTTCCAGCTGCACGAGGCTCGCCTGACGCGCGCCAAGCGCATCGCGATTCAGGATCGCGGTGAGGATCGCCTTGTGACGCGGCAGCGACAGCGCGTGTGTGTCGGGATGGCGGCTCGTCAGCTTGATCGATTCCGTCAGCGCGAGCGACATCATATTGCCGATGTAGGCGAGCATGTCGTTGTGCGTCGCGGCCATGATCGCGCGGTGAAATTCGAGGTCCGGCTCCAGCAGATCGCCGGCGCTTTGCGCGTGCTCCATGCGGTCGTACGCGGAGCCGATGCGCGCGAGGTCTTCATCCGTGGCCGCCGTCGCGGCGAGCGCCGCCGCAGCCGGCTCGATGATGCGGCGCACCGTCATCAGTGACAGAAAGAACTCGCCTTCGGGAATGCTGTTGAGCGTCCAGTACAGCACATCGGGGTCGAGCATGTGCCACTCTTCGCGCTTGCGCACGACGCTGCCCACGCGCGGCTTCGAAATCACCAGCCCTTTTGCCACCAGCACGCGCGTTGCCTCGCGCAGCACGGGGCGGCTCACGCCATACTTCTCGCACAGCGTTGCTTCGGCGGGCAAACGTTCGCCGGGCACCAGACGGCCGCTGACGACTTCGATGCCGAGTTCCTGCACGATCCGCGCATGCAGGCTTTTGCGTTTCTGAAGATGCCGGTAGTCCATGATGTATTTGTTGTGGGCGTGCGTATGCGGATAGCTGTACCGTTCCCGCCGCGGAAAATGCTTCGAGCGGACGAGGCGCCAGGGCGTTGCCGATGAAGTGTGCCCGTGCGGGCTCTGCAAGCATAGCATGGGGAACGCGCGGCGCCTTCCCCAATGGGCACGGATCGCGGGCGGGCATCATGCGTGCGGCGTGCCGCGTTGGGTTCGTTTTTTGCTTGATCGTCGATGCCTGGGCTGCTTTACTCAACTTGCTCAACTTTGCTCAACTTGCGCATTCACTTCGACATGGATCTGGCAATGAAGCTCCCATCGCTACTCCTGCTTGCTGTATGCGTGACGGCTGCGAGCGCCGCAGCGGCCGCCACGCGCGACGAGCAGACCAAAGCCTGCAAACACGACGCGATCAAGTTCTGCGCGACCCATATTCCCAACAAGGCGAAGATCGAAGCCTGCATGAAAGAGCACTACGACAAGCTGTCACCGAAGTGCCAGGCGATGTTCGATCCTCCCGGCAACGATAAAGGCAACGACAGCGACAGCCCGTCGTCGAGTTAGGCGCCCGTCGTCCGGCGGGCGCTGGCGAGCGTCAACGTCACGTCGACGCGGCCCGTTGCGAGGCCGACGGTGTTGCGCATCGTTTGCAGGCGGAACGGATCGAGCGCGCGCTGCGTGGCGTCGTCGCCGATGCCGAGCTTGTCGAGCAGCGCCGCGACGATCGCGTAGAGCACTGCCTGGTTGCCGTCCTCCACTTTGACCGCGATGCCGAGCGCGCCCTTCGCGCCGAGCTTCGCCGTCTGCGCCGACGCGCGCACGCCGATCGCATAGCTCGCGTCCGCGCCCACCTTGCCGACCAGCGCGCCGCGATGCGCGCTCATCAACACCGTGCAGAAACGGCCCTCGCCCGCGACCATGTCCGGATGCGACGTCATCGCGCGATAAATGCGTGCGAGCGCGGCGTCGCGTTCCGGCTGCGCCGACGCGTGACCGTCGGCGGCGCGCGCGAGCTTCATGTAGAGCCGCGCGAGCCGATCGAGCGGGAACGCGGGCGTCGGCAGATTGCAGCCGTCGACGGCCCATTGCACGCCTTCGTCGGGCAGATCGCAGGCCTGTGCGACCGTGCGCTTCACGAGCGCCTGCAACGGGTGCTCGGGCAGGTGATAGTCCGCGAGCGCCGCGCCGATCGCCCGCGCGCCCGCCAGCATCCCCGCGTGCTTGCCCGAACAGTTGCTGCACACGGCGCCCGGCACGAAATCGCGCTTGATCCACTCGCGCCAGACGGCATCCGAAATAGGCGGATGGCCGCCGCAACGCAGATCGGACTCGCTCGCCTGCGCCTTCGCGAGCATGCTGCGCGCGCGTTCGATATGCCGGTCTTCGCTGCTGTGCGAGCCGCACATCAGCGCCAGATCCGCGTCGTCCAACCGGCAGCGTTCGAGGGCGCCCGTTTCGACCACGGCGAGCGCCTGCGCAGGCTTGGCCGCCGATCTCGCCAGCGTGAAGCGCGCGGGGTCACCGTACGCATATAACAACGCGCCGTCCGTATCGACAACGGCGACGTGCGCGACATGCGTGTTCTCGACGATATCGCCGCGATAGACGATGGCAGCAACGGACATGCGGGTCTCCTTCGAATGCGATTCAGTTGCGATTCAGTTCCAATCGGGCTGCCATTCGGCTATCTGCTCGAAATCGGAATGGCGGTTGCAGTTCGCTCGCTTGCGAGCGGAATGGCGATTGCGCTTCTGTCTGCAGAAACAGCGTGACATGTTCGCGGATTCTACCGGTCCAGCCTTGCCAGGCGCGATCCGTGCGTGTCGGCTACATTGGATTCACCCGACGCCCATTTTGTGGGGCGAATGGGTCCCGTGCCAGGCCGCGCGTGCGGAATCGATCGCCGGGCGCATTCAACGCGTCATCCTCAAGGAGAAGGAAAATGCCTATCACCAGAAAACTGATCGTTCTCTTCGCTTCGGCCGCGCTCGGTGTCGGCGCGATCGCGCCTGCATTCGCGCAAACCGACACGGGCGCGACGGGCGCCGCCGCATCGGCAGCGAAGCCGACCAAGGAGCAGCGCAAGCAGGCCCGCAAGGAAGCGCGCGCGAAGAAGAATGCCGAATTGAAGAAGCTCGAAGATGCGGGCTACAAGCCCACGGCCAACGACCCGAATTATCCGCAGGACATTCAGAACGCGGAGAAGAAAGCGGGTATCGGACAAGGCGCGAGTCAGTAGACCTCGCTGCAACTTCATCTGATTGCACTGGCCGCGCGCAGTCGTTTTTTGCGCGCGGCTTTGTCGTTTTTTTCGGCGCGATATGTGTTGCGCGGCGCATGACGCGCCACGGCCGCCCGTCGCTATGTGATACTTCTAATGCTTGACGACACAACGATATGCATGACGACAGCCAGGTATCGCCATGCAGTCGACCATCCCGGCGATAACTCAAGACGCTCTCGTTTTATTCAGTCAGAAATGCCGAATCCAACACATGAGACAGCCGACGGCGCGGCAAAAATGACCGCGCCTGCCGCCGTCGACCAGATCAGTTTTCGTCGCATCATTCGCCGCAATATCGGGCTGCCGCTCATGCTCGGCGTGGTCACGATGACGCTGTTCGTCGCGCTGATTGCGTACCTCGTCAGTACGATCAGCTGGGTCGAACACTCCGAGCGCGTGATCGGTGACGCGAATGAAATGCTGCGGCTTGCCGTCGATCGCGAGTCCGCATTGCGCGGCTTTCTGATTACGGGCGACGAGACCTTTCTCGCGCCTTATCAGCTGGGTCAGCCGCGGTTTGAAACCGAGATCGATTCGCTGATGCAACTCGTCTCCGATAACCCGTCGCAAGTCGAACAACTGCGGCGCATTCATGGCGTGCAGCAGCACTGGGACCAGTTCGCGCAGGAAATGATCGATCTGCGCCGCCGCAACATGGATTACACGGCGCAAGTGAAAAGCGGTCGCGGCAAGATCGAGTTCGACGAAACGCGGCGGCTATTCGGGCAGTTCCTTGGTGTCGAAGACGCGCTGCGCGCGCAGCGTTCCAGCAATGCGCGCAGCGTCACGGCGCTGCTCGTCGGCGTGTTTCTTTTCGTGAGCCTGTCGATCAGCGGCGTGATTGCGTGGCGCGGACGGCGCGACCTCGTCAACCTGTCCGAAGCGTATAACGGCGTGCTCGCGCGCCAGGCCGAGCACACGGAAGTCTTGCAGCAGCAGGTGTGGCTGCGCTCGGGGCAGCGCCTGCTCGCGGAGAAGGTGGTGGGCCAGTCGACGCCGCCCCTCGTCGGCCGCGCCATCCTCGACTTTCTTTCGCAATACGTCGACGTTGCCGTCGCGGCGCTGTACGCGCGCGACCGCGCCTCGGGCAGCCTGAAACGCATCGCGACCTACGGCTTCAGCCACGAAAGCGAGATCGCGACGCGCTCGTTCCGCGACGCCGAAAGCCTCGTCGGCCAGGCGGCCGCGTCGCGGCGCACGCTGGTGTTGAACGACGTCCCCGACGACTACGTGAAAGTGGTCTCGGGCACGGGCATGAGCAAGCCGCGCAATCTCGTCGTGCTGCCCGTCGAGAACGACGGCGTCGTCAATGGCGTGGTCGAGCTCGGCTTCATGCGCAGCATCGGGCCGCGCGATCACGAATTTCTGCAACTGATCGCCAACAGCATGGGCGATTTCATCGAAGCCGCGCTGTATCGCGAGCGCCTGCAGGACGCGCTCGCCGAAACGCAGCAGTTGAACGAAGAGTTGCAGGTGCAGCAGGAAGAACTGCGCGTGTCGAACGAAGGGCTCGAGGAACGCGGCCGTGCACTGGTCGAATCGCAATCGCGCCTCGAAACGCAGCAGGCGGAACTCGAGCAGACCAACGTGCAGCTCGAGGATTACGCGAAGCGTCTGGAGCGCCAGAAAGCCGACCTGCTCGAAGCGCAGGACGAGCTTGCCGCGAATGCCGCGCGCCTCGAACAGTCGAGCCGCTACAAGTCCGAGTTTCTCGCGAACATGTCGCACGAACTGCGCACGCCGCTGAACAGCTCGCTGATTCTCGCGCGCCTTTTGCAGGAGAACCGCACGGGCAATCTCACGGAAGAACAGGTGCGCTACGCGGAAACGATCCATGCGTCGAACAGCGACCTGCTCGTGCTCATCAACGACATTCTCGATCTGTCGAAAGTCGAGGCGGGCCACATCGTGATTGACAACGAACCGGTGGCCGTCGATTCGATGCTGCAATCGTTGCGCGAAATGTTCGAGCCGATGGCGGCAACGAAGTCGCTCGCGCTTTCGGTGGCGCGCGCGCCGGGCGCGCCCGACACCATCGTCACCGACGGCCAGCGCGTCACGCAGATTCTGCGCAATCTGCTGTCGAATGCGCTGAAGTTCACCGAGCGCGGCGAAGTCGCGTTGACGGTCGCCGCCAGCGACACGGACACGCTGCGCTTCGACGTGCGCGACACGGGCATCGGCATCGCCGCCGACAAGCTCGAACTGATTTTCGAAGCGTTCCAGCAGGCGGACGGCTCGACGAGCCGCCACTACGGCGGCAGCGGCCTCGGCCTGTCGATCTCGCGCGAGTTCGCGCGGCTACTGGGCGGGCGCGTCAGCGTCGCGAGCGAGCCCGGCAAGGGCAGCGTGTTCACGCTGTGGCTGCCGCTGCGGCCCGGGGAAGCCGAAGTGGCCGAAGCGGCGCATCCAACGCGGGCCGCCGCGCCGCTGATGCATCCTGCTTCGTCCGCACGCCCCGCAGCTTCGCCCGCTCCGCAGTCCGTCGCCGAAACCGCGCTCGCCGACGCGCCTGCCTCGCTCGCTGACGACCGCCACGCGCGCCGCCACGAAAACCGCCTGATTCTCGCGATCGAAGACGATCTGGCCTTCGCCGAAATCCTGCGCGATCTCACGCACGAACTCGACTTCGACTTCGTCCATGCCGTCGACGCAACGACGGGCCTGACGCTCGTGCGCGACATGCAGCCGACGGCCGTGCTGCTCGACGTGGGCTTGCCCGACCGCTCGGGCCTGACGGTGCTCGAATGGCTGAAGAATGATCCCGCGACGCGCCACATCCCGATTCACATCGTGTCTGCGACCGATCACGCAGAAAAGGCGCTGCATCTGGGCGCCGTAGGCTACACGTTGAAGCCGACCGCGCGCACCACGCTCGAAGCGGCGATCCGCCGTCTGGAAAGCCGCTTGCAGCAGCGTATGAAACGCGTGCTGGTGATCGAGGACGACGCTGCGATGCGCGAAAGCATTCGCGCGCTGCTGCAAAGCGAGACGACGGAGATCGTCGCCGTCGCGACGCTCGCGGGCGCGCTCGAACAGCTGTCGGCGACGCTTTTTGACTGCGTCGTGACCGACCTCGCGCTGCCCGACGGCACGGGCTACGATCTGCTCGAACAGCTCGCCGCCGACGTCGCGCATCAGGCGATGCCCGTGATCGTCTACACGGGCCGCATGCTGTCGGGCGACGAAGAACACCGGCTGCGCCGCTATTCGAAATCGATCATCATCAAGGGAGCGAAGTCGCCGGAGCGTCTGCTCGATGAGGTGACGCTGTTCCTGCACAGCGTGGAATCGTCGCTCGCGCCGGAACAGCAGCGCATGCTGCGCACCGTGCGCCAGCGCGACAACCACTTCGAAGGCCGCACGATCCTGCTCGCCGAAGACGACGTGCGCAATATCTTCGCGCTGTCGCACGTGATCGAGCCGCTCGGCGCGAAGCTCGACATCGCGCGCAACGGACGGGAGGCACTCGAAGCGCTGAACAGCGGGCGCGAAGTGGACCTGGTGCTGATGGACATCATGATGCCGGAGATGGACGGCCTGACGGCGATCTCGCACATCCGCAACGACGCGCGCTTTGCGCATCTGCCCATCATCGCGCTGACGGCGAAGGCGATGGCGCAGGACCGCTTGCGCTGTCTCGAAGCAGGCGCCGACGACTACATCTCGAAGCCGATCGACGTCGACAAGCTGATCTCGCTGTGCCGCGTGTGGCTGCGGCAGCGCTGACGGCACTGTAACGGCAAGAGCGAGACATGAGCCGCATCTCCTATGACGATTCGCCGCAACGGATGCACGACTTCGACATCGAGTTGAAGCTGCTGCTCGATGCGATTTACCTGAAGTACCAGCACGACTTCCGTCACTATTCGATGTCGTCGCTGCGGCGTCGGCTCGTGCAGGCACTCCAGGAGTTCGGCGTCACCACGCTGTCGCAGCTGCAGGATCGCGTCATGCGCAGCGAAGCGGACTTCGTGCGGCTCTTTCACTACCTGACGGTGCAGGTCAGCGACATGTTCCGCGACCCCGCCTATTTCCGCGCGCTGCGCGACCACGTGCTGCCCGTGCTGCAAACCTATCCGTCGATCAAGGTGTGGGTGGCGGGATGCAGCACGGGCGAAGAGTTGTGGTCGCTGACAATCCTGTTCGACGAAGCGGGCCTGATGGAGCGCACGCTCTTCTACGCGACCGACATCAATCCCGAGGCGCTCGCGCGCGCCGAAGCGGGCATTTACGCGCTGGAGCGCGTCGCGGGCTTCACGCGCAACTATCTGGCGGCGGGCGGCAAGCGCTCGCTGTCCGACTACTATCACGCGGCGTACGGTGGGGCACGCTTCGCGGGCTCGCTGAAGGAGCGCGTGGTGTTCGCCGACCACAGCCTGTCGACGGATGAAGTGTTTCTCGAAGCGCATCTCGTGTCGTGCCGCAATGTTCTGATCTATTTCGACCGCGCGCTGCAGAACCGCGCCATCGGGCTGTTCAAGGACACGCTCGTGCGGCGTGGTTTTCTCGGCCTCGGCAGCAAGGAGAGTCTGCGTTTTTCGGACCAGCACGATGCATTCGAGGAATTCCGCGAACGCGAGCGCATCTATCAGAAGCGCTAGGCTTTGACACATCACTTCGACCGATATCGACGACGCATGAGCGACGATGCATGAGCACCCCTCACCGACCTTCGCACCAAGGCAGCGCCGCGCCGATGGACGCGCGCGCGTTCGAGGCCGTGGCGATCGGCGCGTCGGCGGGCGGCATCGAAGTGCTGAACGTGCTGCTGCCCGCGCTGCCCGCGTCGTTTCGCGTCGCCGTGCTGATCGTCACGCACGTGCCGCCCGACTCGCCGAGCTGCCTCGCCGAGATGCTCGCGTATCGCTGCGCGCTGCCCGTCGTCGAGCCGGACGCGGGCGAGCCCGCCTTGCCCGGCCGCGTGCATGTCGCGCCGCCCGCGTACCACATGCTCGTCGACGACGGCGGCACGATCGCGCTGTCGATCGATTCGACGGTGCGCTATTCGCGCCCGTCCATCGACGTGCTGTTCGAATCGGCGGCGCACGCGTACGGCGAACGGCTGCTCGGCATCCTGCTGTCGGGCGCCAACGACGACGGCGCGCACGGCCTCGAAGTGATCCGCGCGATGGGCGGCCTCGCGTGGGTGCAGGACCCGCTCACGGCGACCTGCGCGACGATGCCGCGCGCGGCGATCCAGCGCGGCGCCGCCGACGAAGTGCTTTCTCCAACCCAGATGGCCCGCCGGCTTGCCGGTTTGCAAGCCACACACTAGAACCATGAGATGACGAACTCGCCCGTCAACATTCTGATCGTCGACGACATCGCCCATAACATCACGGCACTCGAAGCCTTGCTGGCGCGTCCGGGCGTCGAACTGCTGGTCGCGAACTCGGGGACGGCTGCGCTCGATCTGCTGCTCAAGCACGAAGCCGCGCTCGCGATTCTCGACGTCAACATGCCCGGCATGAGCGGCTTCGAGCTGGCGTCGCTGATGCGCGGCAGCCCGCGCACGTCGCATGTGCCCATCATCTTTTTGACGGCCACGACGGAAGACACGTCGCGCACGTTTCGCGGCTACGAAGCCGGCGCCGTCGATTTCCTTCACAAACCGTTCGATCCGCGCATCCTGCAATCGAAGGTCGACGTGTTCGTGCAACTGGAACAGCACAAGCGGCAACTCGCCGATCAACTGCTCGCCACGCGCCAGCTGCTCGAAGCCAACGAAATGCTGATGGCCGTGCTCGGCCATGATCTGCGCACGCCGCTCGGCACGGTGCTCGCGTCGGCGGAATTTCTGATGCGCAACGCCGCCGACGAACAGGCGGCGACGGTCGCGGGCCGCATCCGCAACAGCTCGCTGCGCATGTCGCGGATGGTGCATCAGCTGCTCAATCTCGCGCGCCTGCAAGGCGGCCGCATGCAGTTGCAGCCGCGCGCGAGCGACCTCACCGCGCTCTGCCGCGCCGTGATCGAAGAGTTCGCCGCGCACGAGCGCGCGAGCCACATCAAGCTGACGGCGCGCGGCAACGCGACGGGCACGTGGGACACCGATCTGCTGTGGCAAGCCATTTCGAATCTGATCAGCAATGCGCTGCAGCACGGCACGCAGGACAGCCCGATCGCCGTCGATATCGACGCCGACGAAGCGAACCGGATCAGATTGACGGTCAGCAATCGCGGCGCCATTCCCGCCAACGTCCTTCCGCATCTGTTCGAGCCGTTCGGTTCGAACAAGCCGGGCCAAAAGCCGCGCGAAGGGCTCGGGCTCGGACTGCACATCGTCGACAAGATCGTGCACATGCATGGCGGCAAGGTCATGGGCCAGTCCGATGGTGTGATCGGTACCGTCTTTACCATCGAATTGCCGCGCACGGCGCAAAGCTGGGTGAGCTGAGCGCGCACGCGGGTGCGTGCGTGCGTGCGAATGTTGTCGCGCGAAAGCATCGCGCCGCGCGTTCGAAATAGATTCGTAAGCGATCGTGCGTGCCTTGCGCCTGCCGTGCGCCCGCCTTGCGCGGCGCGGGCGAGCGTCCGCGCCCCGTTTTGCCGACGGCGCCGCGCGCCTGCACACCGCGCGGCGTTGCCAGCGGCTGTCATAACGGCTCGCTGCAAACCGCACTACAATGCTTGCCGTCCGATGCTCGTCGTTCGTTTCTCCATCATGTTCAGCCGCCCGCCCCGACTTGCTCTCGCGTTGATCCTGCCCGCGTTCGTTGCGCTCGGCGCCTGCACGTCGCCGCCGAAAGCGAAGCTGCAGGAAGACTTCTCCAGCAGCGGTGCAAGCCCCTACACGCACACATTCGACGTCACGAGCGCCGAAGCCTGCGAAGGCGCGCGCCGCGCGCTGCTGAGCCAGGGCTACATGACGACGCTCGTGCGTCCCGATACCGTCGACGCCACGAAGAATTTCCAGCCCGCCAGCGACTCGCACTTCACCGTCGAGTTTCACATCGTCTGCACGGCGGGCGACGATGCGACCAACAGCAGCATCATCTACGCGAACGCGGTGCAGAACGGCTATGCGCTGAAGAAGAGCGATACGTCGGCGAGCGTGGGTCTGAGCGTGCTCGGCTCGCTGTCGCTGCCCATCCGCTCGAATAGCGACGCGATGGTGAAGATTTCCAGCGAGACGATCCAAGCGGGCAAGTTCTACGACCGCTTCTTCGATCTCGTCGGCCACTATCTGGCGAACGTGGTGCGCAGCGCGCCCGTGCCTGGTAACACCGTCGACGCAACACCGCTGCCGCCGCCCGCGCCTGCTCCCGCGCTGGTCGTCACGACGCTGCCCGCTGCGCCCGGCAGCAACGCGGCGCCTATGATCGTGCCGGCGGCTGCGTCGGGGTCGGCGTCTGCGTCGCCTGCGCAGGCGAGCGTCTCGCAGCCATCGACGCCCGTCGCCGCGGCGACGCCCGCGCACGAAATCGCCGCCGCGCCGCAGGAAACGGCGCCCGCGAAAGAACTATCCGCCGCGCCCGCCATCGCCGCCGACAACGCGCCCGCGATCGCCGCATCGCCCGCGTCGGGCACGGCAGCGTCGCCGCAATGAGAGGCGCGCAGCGCGCGAACCGGTCGATAAAGCCCCGACAATCGCCGCACATTGCGGCGATCTTTTTGCGTCGCGGCGCGGCGTGCGCTGGCGGCGGGCGGCATGCGCGAAGACGAGATGCTGCAGGTGCGCGGACGCGCCGGGCTCGCGCAGCGGGTATGGAGGCGTCCGTGTGTCTGCAGACGCATGCTTCATGCGGCTTCTTTTTGTCAACGATCACGCGCTCCGTTGCACTCCCCGATACACGCATTCTTCGATGCGGTTCCACATCGTCCGCATGGCGCATGCGCAAGTCGAATGATGTGGATGGCGTACGCACAACTGCAACACGTTTTCTGATATTGGTGAGAGAAGCGCAACTGCTGCGCATGCGCGAGATCACGCGTATCAACGCGCCTTCCTTCAATACTTGATAGACGGAGAACGACAATGCAAAGACGACACTTCGTGACAGCAAGTGTTGCTGCACTCGCCTGGGGTGGTCTGCTGATGTCGGGCTGTACCACGACGAAAAGCAGCGGCGAATCCGCCGCCACCGACATGTCCAAGCGTCAATCGATCGACGCCAGCGTCGACGGCGCGCTGGCGAAGCTCTACACGAGCGTTCAGGGCTCGCGCGAACTGGTCGGCAAGGCGCGCGGCGTGCTCGTATTTCCTTCCGTGCTGCAGGTGGGCTTCATCGTCGGCGGGCAGTATGGCGAAGGCGCGCTGCGCGTCGGCGGCGCTACGGCGGGCTACTACAGCACGGTGTCCGGCTCGTTCGGCCTCACGGCGGGCGCGCAGTCGAAGGCAGTCATCTTCCTCTTCATGACGCAGGAGGCGCTCGACCAGTTCCGCAATGCGAAGGGCTGGTCCGCCGGCGCCGATGCGTCCGTGGCGCTCATCAAGGTCGGCGCGAATGGCGCAATCGACACGTCGACGGCCACCGCGCCTGTCGAGGCCATCGTCCTGACGAATTCCGGTCTGATGGGCGACGTCTCGCTGTCGGGCACCAAGGTTTCGAAGCTGAACATCTGAACGCGTCGCGACGCGACACAACCCGACGCCCGATTCAAACGGCTCGCCATCGACGATGGCGAGCCGTTCCTTTTTCAGCAGGCAAAAACGCGCGGTAGTTGATGGGCTACCAGCGCCGCTTGCCGGCCTTGTCGTGCAGAGCAATGCGGAGCAGCCCATCCGAGCGCTCGGCGTGTGGCGCAAGCCGATGCCGATGGTCGGACGAACGCGGGATCATTCGATGCCGCGCGTCATGCGCTGGATCGCTTGTGGCGGCTGGCCGTATGCGCGCAAGAACGCCCTGCGCATGCGCTCGCGATCGCCGAAGCCCGTGTCGCGCGCGACCACGTCGACGCCATGCCGCCCTGTCTCGAGCATCAGGCGCGCCGCCTCGACGCGCAGCCGCTCGACAGCCTTTGCAGGCGTCTGCCCCGTTTCCGCGCGGAACGCGCGCGTGAACTGGCGCGGGCTCAGATGCGCGGCGTCGGCGAGCTGCTCGACGGAAAGTGGCGTGTTCAGGTTGCGTCGCGCGTAAGACAGCGCCGTCTGGATGCGGTCCGACTTCGGCTCGAGTTCGAGCAGCGCGGAAAATTGCGACTGCCCGCCCGCGCGACGGTGGTACACGACCAGCTTGCGCGCGACGTGTCGCGCGAGTTCGACGCCCGCATCCTTTTCGACGAACGCCAACGCGAGGTCGATGCACGCCGTCATGCCCGCCGACGTCCACATGTCGTTGTCGATGATGAAGATGCGGTCTTCCTCGACTTTCACGGCGGGATAGCGCTTGCGCATCTCGTCCGCGTAGTACCAGTGCGTCGTGGACCGCCGCCCGTCGAGCAGACCCGCTTCGGCGAGATGAAACGCGCCCGTGCAGGCTGCCGCGACGCGCCGCGCGGACGGCGCCGAGCGTTTCAGGAAGTCGATCAGAGACGGCGGCGACGGCGCCAGGTCGTTGTCGCCGACGACGAGGATCGTGTCGTAGCGGCTGTCGTCGAAGGGCTGGGTGGAGACGGCAAAGCCCGACGAGCACGGCACCGGGCCGCCGTGCTCGGACAGCAGCACGAATTCGTATAACGGCTCGGCCAGCTCGCGGTTCGTGAACTCCAGCACGCTGGTCATGCCGAGATTCATCACCTGGAAACCGGGGAAAAGGACGATTCCGACGCGCAACATGCTTTCACTCCAGCGATGTCTGAAAAAGTGGCATCTATGACATTGAGGCCATGCGAGTATGCACCTAATCTTGGGTCCATGCAGACGACGCGACGTCGCCCGCATCCACTTACTCAGGAGCATTGATATGTCGAATTCTTCCAACGCCGCAGCGAACCTCGGCACGGCTGTCGTCACGGGCGCCTCGACCGGCATCGGCGCGATCTATGCGGACCGCCTCGCGCGTCGCGGCTACGACCTGATTCTCGTCGCCCGCAACCGCGCGCGCCTCGAACAACTGGCAACGCGGATCTCCAACGAAACGGGCCGCTCGGTCGAAATCGTCACGGCCGATCTGAATCAGGACGCCGATATTCGCCGCATCGAGAACGTGCTGCGCACGGACGCCAGCATCTCGATGCTGGTGAACAACGCCGGTGTCGGTGCGGCCGCGCCGCTGCTGGACGCGAACGTCGATGCAATGGAAGCGATGATCAAGCTGAACGTCGTCGCGCTGACGCGCCTCACGTATGCGATCACGCCAGGCTTCGTCGCGCGCGGCGGCGGCAGCATCATCAACATCGCTTCGATCGTGGCCATCGCGCCGGAGATTCTGAACGGCGTCTACGGCGGCACGAAAGCGTTCGTGCTGGCTTTCACGCAGTCGCTGCATCACGAACTGGCCAGCAAGGGCATCAAGGTGCAGGCAGTCATGCCCGGCGCGACGCGCACCGAGTTCTGGGACGTCGCTGGCGTGCCCGTCGAGCATCTCGACCAAGGCATCGTGATGTCGGCGGAAAAGATGGTGGATGCGTCGCTGGTCGGCTTCGACCAGGGCGAACTGGCGACGATTCCGTCGCTGCCGAACTACGCGGACTGGCAGGCGTTCGAGTCCGCGCGCGCGGCGCTCGGGCCGAATCTGTCGCGCAATGCACCGGCCGAGCGGTTCAAGGTGGCGTGATGTGTTGAAGCGATGCCGCGCGGCGCGATGAATGGCTTGTGGGATGGCTCGCCGAACGGCTAGCCGGATGGCTTGCCGAATAGTTCGCCGAACGGCTCGCCGAACGGCTCGCCGACTGGCTCGCGGGATGGCTAGCGCTGTGCGGCGCGCCCGCGTCGGTATGCTCGACGCGGCTTTATGCGCACAAAGCCGCGCTGCGCCGCGCGTCCCTTGCAACAGCGGTTGAACGCGGGCGCGCGAACTTTATGCGCCTAAAGTCCCCGTTGGCTCACGCGCCGAGCAGCACGCCCGTACGGATGGGCCGCGTACCCGTCACACGGCCCAGCGGCGCGCCCGCCGTGACGAAGCGGATCGCGCGCCGCATATAAAGCACGCCTTCCGTATTGCTGGTGATCGTCGTGGTTTCGTCCGTCAACGGATCGACGATGTCGAATAGCGCGTCGCCGACACAAATCCTGTCGCCGATCTTCGCGCGATGCACGAGGATGCCGCTAACGGGCGCGTAAAACTGCTCGCTGCCCGCAAGCGGTGTCGCGTGCATCGGGAGTTCGGGCAGCGGCTTCACGCTGCCTTCGATCGCCTTCCGATACGTCAGATAGTCGACGAGCGCATCCGCGTCCTGTTGCGCGACGTCGTACGAAACGTCGCGCTGTCCGCGGCATTCGACCGTCACCGCGACGGTGCCCGTCGATATCGGCTTGCCTGCCGGCATCTCCTGCTGCAGGTTCCACCACAACAGGCTGTGCGCCTCGTCGAACGCCTGGCCGCCCGAATTCGTCGCCAGCAGCGACGCTTCCGAGCGCAAATAACGCGCCAGCGGCTCGATCTCCGGCCAGCCTGCCTCGCTCGTATAAACGTGCATGACAGCTTCGAGCGAGCAATGCAGATCGATCACGACATCCGCGTCGTAAGAGAGCTTCAGCAAGGCGAGTTGCAGCGATTCATATTCCGTCAGCGGCCTTTGCGCCTCCAACTGCTCGCGCACCAGTTCGCGGATCAGATCGCGGTTCCGTTGCGCGTCGAGTCCGAGCCGGTCCTTCGCGCGGTCGAGCACCGCCGCGAACTGCATGAAGTGCCGGTTGAAGTTCTTGCCGCTGCCCGTCTCGAACCGGCCGATGAACTGGCCAAGCACCTGCTGACTCAGGCCCACGGGATTCGCGACGGGTACGAGCACGATCTCGGCCTTCAGCAAGCCCTGCGCTTCGAGTTCGACGAGACGCCGCTTGAGCAGCACCGTCGTCAGCATCGCGGGCGTTTCGTCGGCGTGCAGCGACGACTGGATATAGATTTTTTGCCCGCTGTTTTGCGGACCGAAACGAAACGCGACGACTTCGCGTGACGTGCCGACAGCCGGCGAGAGAAGCGGAATCGATTGCCTTTTCATGTGACTCTTTCAAATGTCGCTCGAAATCCCGATCGGGCGGCCGGTCAGTTGCCGTACGGATCGAAATCGAAATACTTGTGCGCGATCTGCGCGTAAGTGCCGTCTTTCAACATCGACGCGATGGCCGAGTTCATCGACGCCTGCAACGCGGTCTCGTCCTTGCGCAAGCCGATGCCGACGCCGCGATCACCCATCGCGAGCGGCTCGCCGACGAACGCGAAGCCCTTGCCCTGCGGCGTGCGCAAGAAACCGTAATCGGCCTCGACGGTGCCGAGCAGCGCGCCGTCGAGCCGTCCGTTGACGAGATCGCTGAATACTTCGTCCTGGCCTTTGTAGGCGACCACACGCACGCCGCCGGGCGCCCAGTGCGTCTGCGCGTACGACTCGAACTGCGTGCCCGTCTGTACGCCGATCTGCTTGCCGGCGAGCGTCGCGGGCACGCTGCCATTTAGGCCGCAGCCTGGCTTGGCGACGAGCCGCGACTTGAACTGGAACAGCTTCGACGTGAAAAGAATCTGCTGCTCGCGCTTCGCGGTGATCGCCATCGACGACATGATCGCGTCGATCTTGCGCGCCTGAAGCGCCGGAATCATGCCGGAAAACTCCAACTCCACCCATTCGCAATGCGCGTGAATGCGCTTGCAGATTTCATTGCCGAGATCGACGTCGAAGCCCTTAAGACTGCCGTCGGGGGCTTTCGCGTCCATCGGCGGATAAGTCGGATCGATGCCGAGGCGAACCGTGTCGTTGTCGCGGGCGGATGCGCCGTGGCTTGCAACACCCAGTGCGGCGGCGAGGAGAAGGATCAGCGGAGTCTTCATGGCAGATGGGGTAGTGACCGATTCGGTTCGCGCCGATGGTACGACGCGCTGGCGATCAAAAAAAGTGCAAATCTGTCTATCATGATCACTTTGACTGAACGCACGTCTACTGCGCTATCCGGCCCGCGGCCATCACCTTTCTCGCCTTTCCGACCCATGGCCCTGACCATTTCACAGCTGCGAATCTTTACGGCCGTGGCCGAGCACGGCAGCATCCGCGCCGCGTCGCGCGTGCTCGGCATCGCGCAAAGCGGCATCACGCAGCAGTTGCAGCATCTCGAAGCCATGCTCGGCGCGACGCTCTTCACGCGCACCAATCGCGGCATCGCACTGACGGCGCTCGGCCAGCGGATGCTGCAGCGCGCGGCGACGATTCTCGGCGAATGCGCGCGCGCCGAGCACGAAGCGCAGCAACTGCGCGGTGAATACGCGGGCCAGGTGACGTTCGGCATGACGACCGAGCCGCTCATCGATGCGGGCGCCCCAGTGCTGACCGAATTTCGCGCGCGCTTTCCACGCGTCGACGTGCATATGCGCACGGGCACGTCGCGCATGATGATCGCGTGGCTGCGCGAAGGCACGCTCGACTTCGCCGTCGCGCTCGTGTCGAAGCACACGGATACGACCGACCTGCTCGTCACGAAGCTGTACCCGTCCGATCCCGTCGTCGTGTGCCGGCGCGGGCATCCGAAGGCGCACGCGAAGTCGCTGGCCGAACTCGCGGATTGCTCATGGATCGCGACGCGCTCGCCGAATCTCACCGACGACCCGCAGGCGCACCGTCTCAACGATCTGTTCAAGAGCCAGCGCCTGAAGCCGCCGACGATCGTCGCAACCGTCGAAGGCCTGTTCGAGTCGCTGCATCTGGTGAGCGAGACGGATTGTCTTTCGCTGGAAGCCGCCGTGGTCACGAAGCGCGGACCGTTCGCGCGCGTGCTGACCACGATCGACGTGCGCGAGCGCGCGGGCGCGCAGGACGTCTGCGTGCTGCAACGCGCCGTCTCGCCGCTCACGCCCGCCGCGCAGGAACTCGCAACGATGCTCGCGTCATACACGCGCACGGTGCGCGCGCGAAACCGTCAAGCGTGAAAGCGATACTTGCGCCGCACGCCTGAGCGCCTGCTCCCGAAAATCCTCACCTGACGCGCTTTTCGCCGCGCCTGGCAGAAAAGCGCGCGCGGTTGGCAGCATCAGGAGTATCAATGCTTTTGCCGCGCGAAAGGGCGCTCCCTACACTTTGATCACCCGCCGATCGCTACTCACGAAGCAGCGAACGGACTCAGCCGATCACGTTCTGGAGAACCCCAAATGAGCGAAATCATCGCAGGCATCAAGATCCCCGACAGCAAGATGGCGCGCGAAGCGACGCAACTCGTGCGCGACACCGAAACCGATCTGCTCTACCACCACTCGCGCCGCGTGTTCCTGTTCGGCGCGCTGACGGGCGAGCGCAAGCAGCTGAAGTACGACCCCGAGCTGCTGTACATCGGCGCGATGTTTCATGACATGGGCCTGATGGAAAAGTACAGCAGCGCGCACGACCGCTTCGAAGTGGACGGTGCGAATGCCGCGCGCAATTTCCTGCAAGGCTATGGCATCGGCGAACACGACATCGACATGGTGTGGGACGCGATCGCGCTGCACACGACGCCAGGCATTCCGCAGTACAAGAAGCCTGTCGTCGCGCTGGTGACGGCGGGCGTCGAGATGGACGTGCTGGGCCTCGCCTACGACGAGTTCTCGCAGGACGATCGCAAGCTGGTTGTCGCGGCGCATCCGCGCGGCGAGAACTTCAAGGAGAACATCATCGATGCGTTCGCGAACGGCACGAAGCACAAGCCTCTCACCACATTCGGCAACGTGAAAGCCGACGTGCTCGCATTGAAAGACCCGGAATACAAGCGCCTGAACTTCTGCAGCATCATCCTCGGTTCGGCGTGGAACGACTCGAACGTGCAGACGGGCGTGTGCCGCAATCCGGCGCACAACCACGGCTGAGCGCGCTCGCGCGCGACAAACGCTCTCTCCTCGTCAAGGTCTGTTGACGATCAAGCCGCTTGCAGTCTCCGCTCAAGCGTGCCTTTGAATCCGCGTTCTCGCGAGCGCGGATTTTTTTTCATCGATGGTTATGCGGCAATCGCCACGCGCGCGCAGCGCGAGCGACTAGCGCACGCCGGGCGTCCGCGCCGACCTGCGCGCCGTATGCGAAGGCAACTCGCCGAACTGGGCCTTGTATGCGTTCGCAAAGTGCCCGAGGTGGACGAAGCCCCACTGCGCGGCGGCGTCACTGACGGACAGGTCGGACTGCCGCGTGTCGAGCAATAGACGCCGCACCTGAGCGAGCCGCAGCGAACGCACGTAAGCGAGCGGATTGGTTTGCACGACGGCCTGAAAGCTGTTCTGCACCGTGCGCCGGCTCACGCGCAATTGCTTGCAGAGGCTTTCGATGTCGATGGGCTCTTCGGGATGGTGAATCACGAAGTCGTGAATGCGGCGCACGATATCGGCCTGGCACGCATACGTGAGCCGGTTTGTCGATGCAGGCACGTGATACGCCAGCAGATCGACGAGCGTCTCGTTCACCTGGCTGCGCAGCGCGCGGTGCGCGTGAACGTCGTCGAATGCATCGGGCTGCGCGAGCACGCGCTCGATCAGCGTCGCGAGTTGCAGCCCGGCGCGCGCGCAGGCGGCGTTCGGAATGTCGAGCACGCTGCGACGAAAGAGAGCGTCGTCGAGATCGACGCCCGCGCAATCGGCGATGCCCTGCAGCAGGTTCGCGTCGATCACGACGCCGATCAGCGCCATATCGTCGGGCGAGTGGAATTCGAACGACGTGCCGCCCGCCGCCATCACAAAGCCGCCGCGATCGATGCGCGCGCCGCCGAATGCGAACGCGCCGGCACCTGCGAGCGGAATGCCGAACGTCATGTGACCGGGCGGCAACTGGCCGCGCTGCACGACGCGCAGATTGGCCGATTCGTGGAACACCTGCACGCCGTCCAGCTCGATCTGCTTCACCGCGCTGCGAAACGCGCCGGAGCCGATCTGGTCGTAACGCTGGTCCCAGCCCCGCAGCGCCGCCGCATGCGCATCGGCATCGTCGAAGAACTGATGATGGACGTACACGATGTCCCCAATATCAAAAAAATCCGCCAGGTTGCGTAGGATAAACCGACCAAGCGGTCGGGAAAATACTTCGAGGGTTTGTCCTGGGCGCCGCCGTCGGACGCACGCGACAGTCCAAAAAGTAAGCGCGCACTCACTCACGCACTCCGCGGGCCGCACAGACGCATTCTAGCCAGCGTCAAAAATCCGCTGAAGCCGTCCGAAATACCAGGCGAACTAAAGAAAGACGTCGATTTACTTATATCCTAGTAAAATTATGTGTTTCTCCGACAGTCGATGGTTATGGCCCGCTCCGATACCCCCGCGCCGCTCGCGATGCACCGCAATCTGCCGATGCTGCTGCTGCGCGCGCGTGAACTCATGATGTCGCGCTTTCGTCCGTTGCTCACGGCGCACGGACTCACGGAGCAGCAATGGCGCATCATTCGCGCGCTGCACGAGAACGGCCCGCTGGAACCGCGTCAGCTGTGCACGCTGTGCACGATTTCGAGCCCGAGCCTCGCGGGCGTGCTCGCGCGCATGGAAGACCTCGGCCACGTGACGAAGGAGCGCTTCGAGGAGGATCAGCGGCGCGTGCGCGTGTCGTTGACGGCGCAAAGCGCGGCGATCGTCGAAAGCATGGCGCCCCTGCTCGAGGCGCAATACCGCGCGCTTGAGCAGCAGGTCGGCATGAAGGTCGTCGACGATCTTTATATGGCTGTCGATGCGTTGATCAAGGAGCTGGCGACGGCCGAGGCGCGGGAGGAAGAGTGAGACGGGCGGCGCGCGGCTAGTCTCCCACCCCGTCGCTGGCCGCATCGATCAACGCCAGCGATACCTCGGGATCCATCTTCCCGATCGCCAGCAGCGCGAATCGCGCGAGAAAGAGCGGCGCATTCGTCTCGCCCAGTTGCGTCATGGTCTTGCAAAGCCGCGTGTAGACGGCATCGAGTTCTGCATCGGTCATCGCGTTCTCCATTCGTTGAGCGATTGATCAAGCCAGCGCGCGTACGATTGCCGCGTCGATATCGGCGGCGCTCGCGTTGCGCCAGCGCCCGAGCACATGGCCATCCGGCCGCACGAGATACACGGTGCCGGGCTTCGCGTCATAACGCTCGAACACGCGCCCTGTGTGATCCCACGCATGCACGCCTGTCGCTTGCGCATGCAGGCGCGCGCTGACGGGCACGACCGTGAACGGCACGCCGCGTTGCCGAAGCGACTCACTCAGCGCCGCGAACCCGTGACT
The DNA here is from genome assembly GCA_001319865.1 of Burkholderia sp. E7m39. Taxonomy (GTDB): domain Bacteria; phylum Pseudomonadota; class Gammaproteobacteria; order Burkholderiales; family Burkholderiaceae; genus Paraburkholderia; species Paraburkholderia bengalensis. Next base: position 20,436 of record BBSL01000285.1, read on the forward strand.
CACGTCGCCTTCATCGATGAAGCACAGCGCCGTGAAGCACGGCGTGACGAGGTCGGTCAGATGCGCTTCGCGTGCGCGCCCGTTTTCGGCGATTGTCACGGGATACTCGGCCAGCACCGCGCCGGGCACGGGGCCCGTTGCAAACCCATCGCGATCGGCGACATTCAGCGGCGAGTTCGCGTACGTGATCGCCGACGTCTGGCGCGGATTGATCAGCGAGCGCACGTGCGGATGCTTCACGGCGAGGCTCAACACGGCCTTGCGCATCAGCTCGAATGCGAACGAAGGCGGCGCCATGAACTCCGTGCTCTTCGTGCCGTAGCTGAGGTTCTCATGCGTCGCGGCGACGCGTTCGTCCGAATAACTGTCGAGCAACCCTGGCGACGCCAGCCCCTTCACGACGAACGCGAGCTTCCACGCGATGTTGTCCGCGTCGTCGATACCCGAGTTCGCGCCGCGCACGCCGAAGATGGGCACGAGGTGCGCGGCATCGCCCGCGAACATCACGCGGTTGTAGCGGTAGCGTTCGAGCGTCAGCGCGTTGGCCTTGTAGATCGTGATCCAGATCGGCGACCACGCGCCCTTCTCGCCCATCATGTCGAGCAGGCTTTGGACGCGCGGCATCACGTTGTCTGGCTGCACGGCCTGCTCGGCGTCTTCGCCGTCGCGCAGCTGATAGTCGATGCGCCAGACGTTGTCGGGCTGCTTGTGCACGAGCACGGTCGAGCCGGGATTCGACGATGGATCGAAGTACGCGAGCCGCTCCGTCGGACGCTCGCTTTGCAGTTCGATATCGACGATCACGTAGCGCCCTTCGTAGCTCGTGCCCTGCAACTCCAAGCCGAGCGCTTCGCGTATCGTGCTGCGCCCGCCGTCGCACGCGAGCACCCAATCGGTGTCGAGTGCATAGTCGCCGATGGGCGTCGACAGCTGCAGCGTCGCGCCGTCGTCGCGCGAATCGATCGACTTCACGCGCGTCTGCCAGCGAATGTCGATCAGATCGGCGCGCTTTTCCGCGGCATCGAGCAGAAACTGCTCGATGTGATACTGCGCGAGATTGACCATCGGCGGCAGCTTCTGGTTTTCGTCCTGCGGCATCGTGAAATGCAGCACTTCCGTGTCGCGATAGAAGCTGCGGCCGCCCGTCCACGGCAGGCCCGTTTTCAGAAAACCTTCGACGGCGCCGAGCCGTTCGATGATCTCCAGACTGCGCCGCGAAATGCAGATCGCGCGGCTGCCATAGCAGACCGAGTCGTCCGCTTCGATCAGCACGCAACGCACGCCGTGATTCGCGAGACCCAGCGCGACGGCGAGCCCCACCGGCCCGCCGCCGACGATGGTCACCGCATGGCGCTGCGCATCGGCGCCCTGCTGCAATTGCGGCACGCGCGCGGCGTACTGCTTCGCGGCGAACGGATACGGTTTGAATTGCTTGTTCATCCAATGCTCCTCAGATCTTCGCGCGGTGCTTCACGTTTATCGATGGGCAGCAGCGTCACGACCGCCACGCCGGCCACGAGCAGCACCGCCGAATACAACAGTCCCGCAGAAAAGCTGTGCGTCGCGTCCTTCAGCCAGCCGACGATCAGCGGATTGAGCGCCGAGCTGATGTTGCCCATCGCGTTGATGACGGCAATGCCGATGGCCCGCGCGCGCAAGCTCAAGGCGTGATCGGGCGTGGTCCAGAAGATCGACATCGCCGTGTACGAGCCCGCCGACGCGAGGCACACGCCGAGCATGCGCATCGCCGGATTCGCCGAATAGGCGGTGCACAGCCAGCCGGCGGCGGAACACAGCATCGGGATCATCAGGTGCCACTTGCGTTCCTGCCTGCGGTCCGAGCGGCGGCCCCAAGCGATCATCGCGACGATGGTGCAAACCTGCGGAATCGCCGCGAGCAGGCCGACCGTGCGGTTGCTCGCGTCGGCGCTGAAGCTCTTCACGATCAGCGGCGTCCACACGGCGACCATCGCCAGCGTGTTGACGAGACAGAAGTACGCGATGGCGAACTTCACCACGACGGGCGACAGCAGTTCGCCGACGATGCTTTTTGCAGCGCCCGTCTGCACGTCCTGCTTATGCTCGACAGCGAGCGTCGCGGCGAGCGCGCGCTTGTCGTCGTCGTCGAGCCAGCGCGCATGCTGCGGGCCGTCATCGAGATACGCATACACGACGAAGCCGAGCAGCGCAGACGGCAGGCCTTCGAGCAGAAACAGCCACTGCCAGCCCTTCAGTCCAAGCGTGCCGTCGAGTCCGAGAATGAATCCCGACAGCGCCGAGCCAACGGCCGCCGTCACGGGCATCGCGATCATGAAGAGCGCGTTCGCGCGTGCCCGGTACGCAGCGGGAAACCAGTACGTCAGATACAGCAGGATGCCGGGCAGAAAGCCCGCTTCCGTCACGCCGACCAGCACGCGCAGCACGTACAGCGTGCCGGGGCTGGTCGCGAACATCGTCGCGGTGGACGCGAGTCCCCACGCGATCATGATCGTGCCGATCCATCTGCGCGCGCCGATGCGCGCCAGCACCACATTGCCCGGAATGCCGAACGCGATGTACGCGACGTAGAAGAGCGTGGTCGCGAGGCCGAACTGCGTGCTGCTGAGACCGAGATCCTTCGTCATCGTCAGGCCGGCGAAGCCGATGTTGATGCGATCGAGGAACGAGAAGAAGAACAGCACGAACAGGAACCACAGCAGATGCCGCGATACCTTCGCGATCACGGGCTGTGGATGGATGACGGGCACGTTCGGCGCGGTGGGCGCATCAGGGGCGAGGTTGGCGGGCGTGGCGTGCAGCGCGCCGGCGCGCGGGGAGGAATCCATACCGTTGTCTCCGATGTTGACGCTATGCCGGACGCGAGGTCCGATGCAATCGCTTCGACGGGCCGCGCTTCGATGTCGCGCGGCGCCTGGCGATGCGTCGCAGTATGGAATGCGGCGCGAGCGCGCCTGTCCTCAAATTGGGTACAAGCGGGGATCTGCGGAGACCTGGGGAATACGCGGATACGTCAGACGCGACCCGCGCCGACGCACAGCGCGAACAGCTGCCGCTGGCTCGAAATACCGAGCCGCCGGAACGCACGCTTCTGGTATGTGACAACGCTCGTCGGTTTGATGCCCATGGTGTCGCCGATTTCCTGCGCGGTGCGTCCTTCGAGCACACCCGTCAGCACGTCGAGTTCGCGCTTCGACAGTTCGGGACACAGGCCGCGCACGCGCGCGAGCATCAGATGCGAGATCGCCATGTCGCGCTGGCCGCAGATTGCGTAGTGATGCTTCGCCGCGTGCGCGATGAGGGGCGCCATCGCTTCGATCAGCGCGATCTCGCGCGGATGGTAATTGCCGAAGCGGCGGTCGCGATACAGATTCACGGAGAGCCAGATATCCGCCGTCGGCTGCACGAGCAGCGACACGCGGTCCGACACGTTCGGCTGCTGGTAGCACGCCGCGCGATAGGCCTCGTTGAGGATGTCGTCGCTGGTCTGCTGATGCAGCACGAGCGTCGAGCCGGGCTTGTCGTTGCGCGCCGACGAGACGATCTTCTGGTTGCCGTCGAGCGCATAGAAATGGCGCGCGTAGGTGTCGGCGACATCGCGCAGGAAGCGCCCGCCTCGATGATCCGCCACCGACACCGTGCGCGGACGGTTGCCGAACTCGTACGCGAAGATCGTGCATTGCGAGATCGCCGCGATGTCGCCGAGCAGCTTCAGCACTTCGGCGGCGAGCGCGTTGGAATCGTCGCTGCCGATCGACGACACGAGCCCCGTCGCGCGGCTGAGATCCAGCTGCCCTTGCGAAACGGGACGGTCGAGGCGCCATGAACGCATGATGGGAGTGCGGCTTCGAAGCGGTGGAAATAACGCGGTGGAATCGCATCATTCTATATGCGCAGAGCATGCGCATGCCGGATCGGCGTTGCAGCAACAAAACCGCTGCGATGGCATGCGCCGCGCTCCCGCGCGCATAAAAAAGAGGCACGTCCGCGTGAACAGTCGCGCAGCCCGCGGCGAAATTGCCTACAGTGAAAAGCTCATACGCGCGCTGTGTTCGCACAGGGTGCGCATCGACATCGAACGCGTGCCGCAGCGCGGCATTCCCCGGAGACCGAGACATGGCGACATGGACACCCGACCCGACCTTCTACCCGTCCGCGCGCATGGCCAGCAGCGCGCCGAAAGAAACCGTCGCGTATGTCGCGAGCTTCGACCCGTCGCGCGAAACGCCCGATGAGCTCGCCGTCGTCGGTGTCGAACCCGGTTCGGCGGACTATGGTGCGATCATCAGCCGCGTGCCGATGCCGAACATAGGCGACGAGTTGCATCACTTCGGCTGGAACGCATGCAGTTCGTGCCTGTGCCCGAATGCGCCGCATCCGCATACGGAGCGCCGCTATCTCGTCGTGCCGGGGCTGCGCTCGTCGCGCATTCATATCCTCGACACGAAGCCCGACAAGCGCAAGCCGCAAATCGTGCGCGTGCTCGAACCCGCCGAAGTCGCCGAAAAGGCGGGCTATACGCGACCGCACACCGTGCACTGCGGACCGGCGGGCATCTATGTGGTGTCGCTCGCGAACGCGCAGGGCGAGGCGCCCGGCGGCATTTTCCTGATGGATCACGAAACGTTCGATATCCGCGGCCAGTGGGAAATCGATCGCGGCCCGCAGGAGCTTGCCTATGACGGCTGGTGGCATCTCGGCTACGACACCGTCGTGACGAGCGAGTGGGGCTTGCCCGCGACGTTCGAAAACGGCCTCGTGCCTGACGTGCTGCTCGGCGGGCAATACGGGCACCGGCTGCACTTCTGGGACATGAATACGCGCAAGCACAAGCAGGTCGTCGATTTCGGCGCGGAGAACCAGCTCGTGTTCGAATTGCGCCCGGCCCATGATCCGACCCGGGCGTACGGCTTCGTCAACTCGGTGATCAGTCTGAAGGATCTGTCGGCGTCGATCTGGACGTGGTATCGCGAAGGCGACGGCTGGGCCGCGCGCAAAGTGATCGAGATTCCCGCCGAGCCCGCCGACGCCTCGCTGCTTCCGCCCATGCTCAAAGGCTTCGGCGCAGTGCCGCCGCTCGTCACCGACATCGCACTGTCGCTCGACGACCGCTTCCTGTACGTGTCGTGCTGGGGCACGGGCGATCTGCGGCAATACGACGTCTCGGACCCGATGAAACCGGTGCTGACGGGCACGGTGCGCGTGGGCGGCATCGTGGCGCGCGCGTCGCATCCGGCAGCGGGCGGGCGGGCGCTGAACGGCGGCCCGCAGATGGTCGAAGTGAGCCGCGACGGCAGCCGCGTGTACTTCACGAATTCACTGTACGGCGCAATCGACGAGCAGTTCTATCCGGACGGGCTCGATGGCTGGATGGTGAAGCTCGACGCGGACAGGAACGGCGGCCTCGACATCGCGAACGACTTTTTCGTCGACTGGCCGGCATCGCATCGGCCGCATCAGATTCGGCTCGAAGGCGGCGACGCATCGTCGGATTCGTATTGCTATCCGTGATTGCGGCGGGACTGCAAAGGGATCGCAGAGGCGCAAGGGATGAACGGCATGTGGGCGACGGTGATCGGCAGCGGCATCTTTCACGGCGTGAACCCCGCGATGGGTTGGCTGTTCGCCGCCGCGCTCGGGCTTCAGCATGGCAGCCGCAAGGCGGTGCTGATGGCGCTGCCGCCGCTCGCGCTCGGGCATGCCGTCGCCGTGATGCTGGTGACCACGTCGGCCGTCGCGCTCGGGCTCTTTACGCGCGTCGACCACCTGCGCACCGTGATGGGCGCGCTGCTGATCGCGTGGGCCGCCTACCACCACTTTTACGGCCACAAGCAGCGCGTGCGCGTCGGCATGACGGCGGGCTTCGCCGGGCTCGCGCTGTGGTCGGCTGGCATGGCGGCGATGCACGGCGCGGGCCTGATGCTGCTGCCCGCGCTGCTGCCGATGTGCGGCGCCGGGCTGCCCGTCGGCAGTTCGCTCGAATCGGCCGGCACGGTGACGGCCGTGCATACCGTCGTCACGCTCGCCACGGCCGGCGCGATCGCGCTTGCGGCCTATCAGTATCTCGGCCTTGGCCTGCTGCGCCGCGCCTGGATCAATTTCGACTGGCTGTGGTGCGGCGCGCTGAGCGTCACAGGGCTGCTGCTGATCGTCACCTAGCCTGGCGGAAATGGGCTTTCCGGAAGCGGTCGCCGCGGCTCCCGGATATCCTCACCTTTGGCTACAGTGCCGTGCGGGTTGCCGGGCGACTCACCGTTGCGGTGCTCCCGAATAGCCTCACCTCAAGCGCAACCGTGAGCAATTTGCGAGCCATGCGCTCACCGAAGGAGACTCGCGATGACCACGGCCCGCCCATTTCTGCTCTTCCAGGACAACAACGCCGAAGAAGCGATGCGCTTGTACGTGTCGCTATTCGACGACGGCAAGATCGTCGAGGTGATCCATTACGCATCGGGCACGCCGGGCCGCGAGGGCTCGGTGATGAAAGGCACGTTCTTCGTCGCCGGACAGACGCTGCTGTGCACCGACAGCATCGCAAAACATGCCTTCACGTTCACGCCCGCGCTGTCGCTGTTCGTCGAATGCGAGTCGGACGCGCAGTTCGACAAGCTGGTCGCCGCGCTGTCCGTAGGCAGCGCGCAATTGATGCCGGCAACTACGGCTTCAGCCGCCGCTTCGCGTGGGTCAGCGACCGCTTCGGCGTGTCGTGGCAACTGAACTTGGGGTGAGCCGATCTCAACACTCATATCAATGCCGTTATACAGCGCATAACGAATCTTAATTTCGACCTTGATATTGACTCACCACCATCTCCGCTGATGTAACGCGGCGCAGCATCGCCGTGTGTTCCTTCACTGTCTGCGGAGACTTCATGAAAAAACAACCTTGGCCCGCGCCGTCGCGCGCTCGCTGCGGCTTCCCGCCGTCCTTTTTGCCGCGCTCGGCGCGACCGTCGCGTTCAGCGCGGCGGCCACGGCCGCAGCCGCGCAGCCGATGGGCGTCGCGTTCGTCTATCTTGGCAATCCCGGCGACGCCGGCTGGACCTACGCGCACGAGCAAGGCGTGAAGGCGATCGAAGCGAAGTTCGGCGACAAGATCAAGGTCACGCGCATCGAGAACGTGCCGGAATCGGCGGATTCGGAGCGCGTGTTCCGCGATCTCGCGAGCAAGGGCAACAAGATCATCGTCGGATCGAGCTTCGGCTTCCAGGACTTCGAGCTGAAGACGGCGAAGGATTATCCCGACACCGTGTTCGAGCACGCGACCGGCTACAAGAAGGCCGCGAACTTCGCCACCTACGACGTGCGCACGTATCAGAGCGCGTATCTCGCAGGGCTCGTCGGCGGCTACACGACGAAGTCGAACACGCTCGGCTTCGTCGCGTCGGTGCCCGTGCCGGAAGTGGTGCGCAACATCAACGCGTTCACGATGGGCGCGCGCTCGGTGAATCCGAACGCGAAGGTCAAAGTGGTGTGGATCAACACGTGGTTCGATCCGGGCAAGGAAAAGCAGGCCGCCGAGACGCTGATCGGCCAGGGCGCCGACGTGCTGATCCAGAACACCGATTCGACGGCCACGATGCAGACGGCCGAACAGAAGAAGGTGCACGCGTTCGGCTGGGACTCGGACATGAAGAAGTTCGGCCCGAACGCGCAACTGGGCGCGTGCGTGAGCTACTGGGGCGTCTACTATACGCATCTGATCGAGCAGGTTCAGGCGGGTACGTGGACCAACTCGCCGACGTGGTGGGGCCTCAAGGAAAAGGCGATCGACCTCGCGAGCATCAACACGGACGCCGTATCGCCGACCGCGCAGAAAGCGCTCGCGCAAAAACGCGACGACATCATCGCGGGCAAATTCGATCCGTTCGCCGGGCCGATCAAGGATCAGAGCGGCGCGATCAAGGTGGCGGCGGGCAAATCGCTGTCGGATGCCGATCTGCTGCGGCTGAACTGGTTCGTGCAAGGCGTCGACGGCTCGCTGCCGAAGTGACATGAACGAAGGAGACGCATTTGGCGCTGAACACTTCATCGAAACAGAACGCGTCGGACGTTCCTGAGCAAGGACTCGTGCCGACGCGCGATCAGATCGTGCGCCATCTGCGTCACGCGAGCGCCGTCGCCGAACGCGCGACGCTGCTGGGCCATCATCCGTTCGGGGCGATTCTCGTCGGCCCGGATCAGGAGACGGTGTTGATCGAGCAAGGCAACGTCGATACCGTCAACCACGCGGAGAGCGTGCTCGCGCGGATCGCCGCGCTCAACTTCACGCCGCAGTATCTGTGGAGCTGCACGCTCTATACGACCGTCGAGCCGTGCTGCATGTGCGCGGGCACGGCGTATTGGGCGAACATCGGCCGCGTGGTGTTCGGCATGACGGAAGAACGTCTGCTGCAGGCGACGGGCAACCATGCCGAAAACCCGACGATGAGCGTGTCGTCACAGTACGTGTTCGATCATTGCCAGAAGCACGTCGACCTGATAGGTCCCATCGCCGAAGTCGAAGAAGAAATCATGCAGGTGCAGCGCGCGTTCTGGGCCTCGCGTTCGGACTGACGCGCGCGACGCAATCAATCGCCAGTTCAATCCGCGCTTTTCGCGTGGATTGCGCGCACTGCCGCAACGATCTGTTCTCCTTGGCGCGGCTATTCATCGGCAAATTCGCCCTCTACCATTCGCGTTCAATCCGAGGCGCCGCGTCGGCGCCATCACGCGAAGGTTCCCGATTGCCCATGACGTTCCACGCTTCGTCCCCAAGCACCGGCAAGATTGCGCGCTACGGCCGCATGGCCGTCGCGCTGCATTGGCTGATCGCACTGCTGATGATCTGCGGCTTCTATCTCGGCTGGATCATGACGGACATCCCGGGCTTCACGCCAACGAAGCTCAAGTACGTGTCGTGGCACAAGTGGATCGGCGTGACCGTGTTCGCGCTCGCGGTGCTGCGCGTCGTGTGGCGCGCCACGCATGATGCGCCGCCCACGCCCGCTGCCATGCCCGCATGGCAAAGGACAGCCGCGCACGCGACGCACGGTCTGCTCTACGTGCTGATGCTCGCGATTCCGCTGACGGGCTACTTCTTCAGCTCGGCGGCGGGCGTGCAGGTGGTCTACCTCGGCGTGCTGCCGCTGCCCACCCTCATCGGTCCCGATCACGCGCTGAAGGCCGTGTTGCGCAGCGCGCATATCGCGCTCAATTACACGCTGCTCGTGCTGTTGGCGCTGCACGTGCTGGCCGCGCTCAAGCATCAGTTCGTCGAACGCGACGGACTGCTCGCACGCATGATTCCCTTCCTCAAATAAGCGCTGAATCTCCGGATCTTCATGAAGAACTCCACTTATCGCCACATTCTGCCGGGCGCGGCCGCGCTGTTGCTTGCCGCCGCGTTGCCCGCGTTCGCGCAGGTCGACGCAGGCAAGAGCAGCGTCGTCGCGACGTCGAAACAGATGAACGTGCCCGTCGACGGCGCGTTCAGGAAGTTCACCGCGCAACTGACGTTCGACCCCGCGAAGCCGACGGCAGGCAGCGCCAATCTGTCGATCGATACCGACAGCTACGACCTCGGCGACGCCGAATACAACAAGCAGGTGCGCGGCAAGGAGTGGTTCGACAGCGCGTCGTTCCCGAAAGCGACGTTCGTGTCGACGGCCATCGCGCCCGCGGGCGGCAACCAGTACAAGGTGACGGGCAAGCTGACCATCAAGGGCAAATCGCAGGTCGTCACCGTGCCCGTCGCGATCACGCAGCAGGGCGGGACGCAAACCTTCGACGGCGCGCTGCCCATCAAGCGCACGCAGTACGACGTCGGCACGGGCGAATGGAAGGACACGTCGGTGGTCGCCGACGATGTCGTCATCAAGTTTCACATCGTCGCCGCAAAGCATTGAGCGCGCGGGGCACACTCATCAACCCAGGAGAATAACGTGAAGAAACAACTGTTGATCGCAGCGGGCGCGCTGATCGCGGGCATGTCGTTCAATGCCATGGCAGCCGATACGTATCAGCTCGATCCGAACCACACGTACCCGAGCTTCGAAGCCGATCACTTCGGCGGCATCTCGGTGTGGCGCGGCAAGTTCAAGAAGTCGAGCGGCACGGGGACGCTCGATCGCGCGGCGAAGACGGGCACGGTCGACGTGACGATCGACACGGCTTCGATCGATACCGGCAATGACAAGCTCGACCAGCATCTGCAAAAGCCGGAATTCTTCGACGCGGCCAAGTTCCCGACGGCAACCTACAAGGGCACGCAGATCCGCTTCGACGGCGACACGCCCGTCGAAGTAATCGGCACGCTGACGCTGCACGGCGTGACGAAGCCGGTGAACCTGAAGATCGAATCGTTCAAGTGCTTCGTGAACCCGATGCTCAAGCGCGAAGTGTGCGGCGCGGAATCGACGGCAACGTTCGACCGCGCGGACTTCGGCATGGACTGGGGCAAGTCGTATGGTTTTAGCACGAAGACCGTGCTGCATATCCAGACGGAAGGCATCAAGCAGTAAGCGCTGCGCGGGCAGTCCGACGTGCTTTGCGAAAGCCGCCTCCGGGCGGCTTTTTTGCGTTGCGCCTGCTCCCGAAAACGCTCACCTGTCGACGAATCGTCCCCGCCTCACTCGTCGTACTCCGAATACTTGCGCGAGTCGCCGCGCACCTTGTGCGCCGGATACTTCGCGCGATTCAGTTCGATCTTCTCCAGCACGGCCGCATACAGATCGACATCGAGCCGGTCGGCGAGCATCACGAGATACGCGAGCACGTCGGCCATTTCGTGACGGATCGCGACGAGCCGGTCATCGGCGAGTTCGCTCTTTTCGCCCGACGCCAGCCATTGAAACGGCTCCAGCAGCTCGCTCGCTTCGACGCTCAGCGCCGTCGCGAGATTCTTCGGCGAATGAAAACGCGACCAGTCGCGCTCGCTGACAAACTCCCGCAGCAGATCGCGCACTGCAATCAGGTCGCTGCTTCGTTCCTGCTTCATGCGTTCACTCCATCAAAACGTTCATTACGGCGATCACGGCTGCGCGCGGCCGAGCGTCAGCCGATGCGCGGGCGCGCCCGGCAGGAACGCGGTCTTCTCGCCGCGCACCCACGCTTCGTGACCGGCCAGAAAATACGGCGACAGCGGATGCCCCGACTGTCCGCCCGGCATCTCGAAGATGCCGCTCTGCTCGCGTCCCGGCGACACGATCATCCGTTCCGACGCGCCGAAATTCGGCGTCTGCACGCGCGGCATGTTGATGTCGCCGGGCAGCGGATCATGCGGCGCGCCGAGCCAGCCGCGCACCCACGGCAGCCACGCGGGCACGAGGCGCGCGAACGGATGCTCGATGGCCGCACGGTTGCGCTCGCCCCAGCGCGCTTCGCCGACGGAGGTGTCGGCGGGCAGTTGCGCGATGGTGCGGTCGATGCGCTCGAGCACGAACTCGCGCCAGCTTCTGAAGCCGTCGGGCAGCCACGCATGATGCTCGGCGAGCGTCTCCATCACCGCCTCGTAGCGCGAGTTCGCGACGCGCAATCCCAGCGGCGCATTGCTGCTGCCGCCCGGCATCGCGCCCGCGAGATCGGCGTCGAGCCTGCCGAACCATGCGTCGTACAGCGAGAAAAAGAAGCCGCGCGTCAGCCGATAGCCGACCGCGTCGGCGTCCGCGCGTCCGCTCCACGCCAGCAGCTGCTGCCGGAACGCCGCGCGCTGCGGGTGAGCGTCGAGCGCGGCGCCGTCGAGCGCCTCGAGCGCGACGCGCCGCCAGACGTCGATCCATTGCGCACGGTCGTCGGTCTGGATGGACAGCATCGCGCGTTCGTCGGGGCTGGGCGCGGCGAGCAGATCGTCGCGAATCTGCGAAGCACGCGCGCCGAGGTCCGCCCCCGCGTCGCCGATCAGCGCCGCTTCGCGCGACATCAGCACGCGATTGTTCGCCGTCCACAAGCGGCCAAGCGGCGGATCGACGCGCTTCGGGTACGACGCGGGCGGCAGATAGCGCTGCCAGCCCACGTACGTCGCGGAATCGTATGGCGTGTCGCTGTCCGGGCCGCTTTGCGCGTCGGCGGGATCACGCTGCGGCAGCGGACCCGCCAACGTCCAGCCGATCTTGCCGCGCGAGTCCGCCACCATGATGTTCTGCGTCGGCAGGCCGCTCGTTTGCGCGACGCGCAGCGCTTCGTCGACCGTCTTCGCATCTTCCAGCTTCTGCAGATTCAGGTTAACGGCCTCGCGATCGTGCGCGACCCAGCGCAGCGCGTAAGCGCGGGCGCCGACATTCAGCTCCGGGCCCCAGCGCGTCTGCATCACGGGCAGATCGACGCTCGCCGCGCCCTTCACGTCGATGCGCTCGTGATAGACGGCGGCGCGCGCCCATCCGCCCTCAGGCGTGCGGTACTGCAGCGGGTCGGAAGGATTGCGGCGCAGCTCGATCAGGTCGACATAGCGGCCGTAGCTGTTCGTGAAGCCCCACGCGATCTTGCCGTTGCTCCCCGCGATCACGAGCGGCGCGCCGGGCAGGCTGACGCCTGTGACCGTGTGCAGCGTGCCCCCGTCGGACGCGGACCACATCAGCGACACGCGATACCAGATGTTCGGCAGCGACAGCCCGAGATGCATGTCGTTCGCGAGAATCGCGCCGCCATGCGCGCTGTGCGCGCCGTCGACGACCCAGCCGTTGCTGCCGACGGCCGAATCCGTCGCGCCTGCTTCCACGCCCGGTTCGAGGGACGCCGGGCCCGCGACGCTGACGGGTTTCGGCGCGGCCAGCCAGTCGGGACGCGTCGCGGGAAGGCGGGCGGGCGCCACGGGCGGCGTCGATGCGCTGTCCAAGGGCGCGTCCCAGTGGCTCGCGGCGGGCAGCAGGAATGCGTACAGGTCGGCGGGCACGCGGTCGCGCAACACGGCGCGCGCCAGAATGCGCCGCGTTTCGGCCGATTGCAGATCGAAGTACATCGCGTACACGACCAGCAGCGAGTCTTCGGCGCGCCACGGCTCGGGCTGCGTGCGCAGCATCCAGTATTCGAACGGCCGCGACGACAGCGCGGCGAGCCCGGCATTCACGCCGGCCACATAGCGCTCGATCAGCTGCCGCTGGTCGGCGGGCAGCGCTTCGACGATCGCGTGCGCGCGGGCGCGGAAACGATGCAGCCGGTTGCGCCGGTCGAGTTCGAGTGCGTTCGACCCGACCAGCGCGGACAGTTCGCCCGCCGCGACGCGCCGCAGCAGGTCCATTTGCAGAAAGCGGTCCTGCGCGTGCAGAAAGCCCGTCGCGTAGGCGACGTCGTCGCGGGTCGCGCCGTGGATGGTGGGCACGCCGAGCGCGTCGCGCTCGATCGTCACCGCCGACGACAGCAACGGCGCGTGCTGCACGCCGTCGAGTTGCGGCAGACTGCCGCGCAGCAGCAGCCAGCCGCCGACCAGCGCCGCGCCGAGCAACGCGACGGCGACGCCCGCCAGCATCAGCGCGCCGATGCCCACGCGTCTGACGACCGACCTGCTTGACGACTGGCGCGGAACGACTTGGCGACGGCTCATCGTGCGGATTTCACGGTTTATCCAGAGGTCCGGGCATTGTGCCCGAAGCCGTTTGCGCGCTTCCATTTCGATGTGGTGAAAGCACGAAATCCAGCATGATGGAATTTTGTTCCATTATGCTGGACGCCATGGACATCCATTCCCTGATCGCCCGCCGGGTGCGCGAACTGCGCGACGGCCACGGCTTGTCGCTCGAAGCGCTCGCCGAACGCAGCGGCGTAAGCCGCTCCAACATTTCGCTGATCGAGCGCGGGCAGAGCAGCCCGACGGCGGCCGTGCTCGACAAGCTCGCCACCGCGCTGGGCGTCTCGCTCGCGTCGCTGTTCGAGGCGCCCGGGCCGTCCGCCGCGCCGCCCTCGCCGCTCGCGCGCGCCGCCGATCAAGCCGTCTGGACCGATCCGGCGTCGGGCTACGTGAGGCGCAATCTGTCGCCGGCGCTGCCTTCGCCGCTTCAGTTAGTGGAGGTTCACTTTCCTGCCGGACAGCGCGTGGCCTACGAAACGGGTGCGCGCGAGGCCGAGATCCATCAGCAGATCTGGCTCATCGAAGGCGCCATGGAGATCAGCGCGGGCGACGCGCATTGGTGGCTCGAAGCGGGCGATTGCGTGGCGATGCGCCTCGATTGCCCGACCGTCTTTCATAATCCGGCGCACAAGCCGGCGCGCTATCTGGTGGCGCTGTCGACGCCGCCGTTTTCACCCGCAAGGAGAAACCCATGACCGACGCGCGACGCGCGCGGCGCGTCGCGGCTCACGAGGCCGCGCGCTGCATCGAGGAACTCGCCGACGTGCTGATCGACTGCGTGGCAGGCGGCGCGTCGGTGAGCTTCATGTGGCCGCTCCCGCGCGAGAGGGCCGTCGCGTTCTGGCGCGCGGTCGCGGACGGCGTCGAGCGCGGCGAGCGGGCGCTTCTCATCGCCGAAGACAGCGCGGGGCGCATCGACGGCACGGTTCAACTGGTGCTGGCGCAGCCCGACAACCAGCCGCATCGCGCCGATGTCGCGAAGATGCTCGTGCACCGGCGGGCGCGCCGGCGCGGCGTCGCGCAGCAGCTGATGGCGGCCGCCGACGCCGTGGCCCGCGAAGAAGGCAAGACCGTGCTCGTGCTGGATACGGTCACGGGCGGCGACGCCGAGCGGCTGTACGCGCGCGCCGGCTGGCAGCGTGTCGGCGACGTGCCGGACTATGCGTTGATGCCGGACGGATCATTGTGCGGCACGACCTTCTATTACAAGCATCTGTAGCGCGGCCCGCGCCTCGGATCAATCTCCCGCAAAAGGCGAGCTTCGACAAACGTTTGCGGTTTACGGAAATCAGCCCTCAATCTTTTCCGCCTTGCGCCGTTATCGCTAGAGCATTCTCACTTTTTTCCAGGCGACATGGCCAAGACCATTCCTTTTCCCGGCGGCAACCAGGCAGCGCGCGCGCGGCAGGCGAAGGCATTGCTGCTGCCGATCCCGCGCAGCATGGCTATCGAGCTGATCCTGCCCGTGCATATCGCACTCGACGCGATGCGGCGCGGCGCGGGCAGCAGGAGCGCCGCGCAGACGCTGACGCAGACGATGCTGCTGACTGGCTTCCTGTGCGATCTCGGCTACGGCGAGATGACCTACGAGCAGCTGCGCATCGCGGATCAGGCGCTGTCCGTGGCGTTCGAGCGCGGCCGCACGAGCGACGACTGGCGTCTCGGCGATGAACACGTCGAATTGTTAGCGCACATCGTCAGCACCTACGACGCGCAGCTGCAGCGCGCGCCGCTCAGCGCGCTGACAGACGCGAGCGCCCGGCTCGACCGCATCATTGCGAACGGCGGCGGCGAGCCGGCGATGCGCAGGCAGGCCTGATGCCCCCGCGGAGCCGGCGGGACGGATCGATCGGCTCCCGAAAATCCTCACCTCCGGGCCGCACGGCAGCGAAGCTGCATTGCCTGTATCCTCTGCTGTGACCGACGCGCCGCCCCCCGGGCGGCCATCACAGCAACCGCTTGCCCGACCGCAGGGCAACGCATGGGAACGGAGAGGCTTCATGACAGACGACCAGCGCAGCCCCGGCGACATCGATCCCGACTTGCTCGAAGTGGCGCGCGAAATCTTCGATGCGGCCCGGCGCGGCGAAGCGAACATGCTGGCCGCCGTCATCGAGAAAGGTGCGCCGCCCAATCTTCGCAACGAGAAAGGCGACAGCCTGGTGATGCTGGCCGCGTATCACGGCCATGCCGATGCCGTGCGCGTGCTGCTCGAGCGCGGCGCCGATCCCGACCTGCGCAACGACAACGGACAGACGCCGCTTGCGGGCGCGGCCTTCAAGGGTTTCAAGGATGTCGTGCAGACGTTGCTCGCGCATGGCGCCGATGTCGAAGGCGCATCGCCCGACGGACGCACGGCGCTGATGATTGCCGCGATGTTCAATCGCACGGAAATGGTCGAGTTGCTGCTCGCGCATGGCGCCAATCCCGACGCGCGCGACGCGAACGGCGTGTCGGCCGCCGACGCCGCCGCCCGCATGGGCGCGCCCGAGACAGCCGCGCTGCTCGCGAAGAAGGCGGGCGCATGACGCTCGACGGCCAGACAGTCGCCGTCGTCGCGCCGGCGGGCGTGCCCGACATGGAGCACGTCGAAGCGAGCATCGCCCTGCTCGAAAGCTGGGGTTTGCGCGTGCAGGTCGGCGCGCATGTGCGCGATCGTTACCGCTATCACGCGGGCAAGCATGAAGACCGCGCCGCCGATCTGCATCGTGCGCTGACCGATCCTCGCGTCGACATCGTGTGGGTAGCGCGCGGCGGCTACGGCAGCGTCTATTGTCTGCGCGCCGTGCCCGAGGCCGTGCCGTGCGCGAAGACGCTGGTTGGTTTTTCCGATGCGACGGCGCTGTTCGGCGCGCTGCACGGCATGCCGAACGTGCGCGTGATTCACGGTCCGACGCTCAACGGCCTCGCGACCAAACACGACGACGCCTCGCGCGACAGCGTGCTGGCTGAGTTGCGCGGCGAGCGCCCCGCGCCTGTGCCGTTGCAGCGTCTGCACGATGCGGGCGCGGCGCGCGTCGAAGGACATCTGGCGGGCGGCAACATTACCGTGCTCGCAAGTCTCGCGGGGACGCCGTGGCAAGCGCGTTGCGACGGCGCGATCGTGCTGCTCGAAGACGTGACCGAGCTTGCCTATCGGATCGACCGCAGCGTCATGCAGTTGCGCGAGGCAGGTGTGTTCGACGGCGCGCGTGCGTTCGTATTCGGCGAGTTCATCCGCTGTCCGCTGCCCGAGAACGCGGACTTCACGCTGCACGACATGCTCGTCGATCTGTTGAAGCCGTACGGCGTGCCGATCTACGCCGGTTTCCCGATCGGCCACGGCACGCGCAATCATGCGTGGACATATGGTGCGCGGGCGGTGCTGGAAGGGGATCGGCTGGTGCGTTAGTCGTGTGACAGTTGCGCGATTATGCGTTGTATGAATTCGCCATTCGGGGCGTGAGGCGCGAGCGCTTCGCGCGCGCACCACGGATAGGGCAGGCGGCTCGCCCAGCGCAACATGCTGTCGGCGGATTGAGCCGGCAGCACCGCCATTTCCTCGATCGTGATGTGCAATCGAACGATCCGCGACGATTGTGCGTCGCCTGTCCAGTCGTACCGGCCATAACCGATGCGCGCAGCACGCGTCGTTTTTTCCGTCATGCAGACCAGCCAGTCGCATGCAAACGTACGCTGCCCTTCCTGCGGCATCGCACCGACGCAGAACGTGTACACGTTCTCGTACATCAGCGCGAAATCGCTCACGAGCACGGCGGCAATCGCATCGCGTCCGTGCGCTTCTTGCGGAAACGCAATGGCAGCTGTCTTGATGGTCATGCCCAGCGAAGCATCGGGCGCAAATGCGTCCCTCAGGAGATGAGGACGATTGCCGTCTTTCGCCGATATATAGGATTCAATTGCACTTTTGAGTGTCGTCATCAGCTGCTCATCCGAAAGTAGCAAGCCAGCCAGTCTAAGCGCTTCGCGATGCGCGTTGCGCTTGCCCTTGTTGTCATGCCGACTTCTCGTCTGATCCGCCAATGCGGCAAGCATTCTTTGCACTACATGACGAACGCGTCATTGCGCGCGACGCGCGTTGCGTCCGACAATGCCTCTTTCGTGCCGCGTCCCCGCCCGCGCGCGCATCCCACCGTCCGGACCCGCGCCTTCGATGAACTCCCGCTTCGCCCGTCTCACGCGCATTCATTTCTACATGCCGCTCGCCGGCGCGACACTGATGCTGGGCATCGCGATGTCGTTCACCGCGCCGTATCTGTCGCTGTTCGGCGTCGAGCAGGCGGGCTTGACGCCGCTCAGGCTCGGCCTCTTCATGACGCTGATCGCGGCGAGCGGCGTGATCGCGAGCGCTTGGGCGGGCAAATGGTCGGACAGGCACGGCCATCATCGCGGGCTGCTGCTTGCGGCGTTGATCGCCGCGTCGCTCGGCTTTCTGCTGCTTTGTTTCGTGCGCAACTATCTCGCGCTGCTCGCAATCGGCGTGGCGTTTCTCGGCGCGGGCGGCTCGGCGATGTCGCTGGTGTTTTCGTTCGGACGCGCGGCGTTGCCCATCAAGGACGAGGCCGAGCGTTCGTTCGCACTGGCGACGCTGCGCACGGTGCTGTCGATGGCGTGGGTGTTCGGGCCGTCCGTCGGCGCGCTCGTGCTCGCGGCAGCCGGCTTTTACGGGCTCTTCCTGTTCGCCGCCGGATGCTTTGCCGCCTGCGGCGCGATCGTCTGGCGCATGCGCGAGTCGCCTGCGGGTGATCCGCACAGCGCGCCCACGCACTATGCGGGCGACCCTGCGTCGTCGCTCGAAGTGACGACCGTCACCGAACCCGCCGAACCTGAACATGCCGCTCAAGCGCCGTCACCCAGTCCCGCGCGTGCGCCGTCTCACGCGCCCGGCACGCAGCGCCAGATCTGGCGTTCCGTCGTCGCGCTGACGTTGATCGGCCTCGCCGCGAACGCCACGATGATCGTGCTGCCGCTTTATGTCGTGCATGGGCTGAAGGGCACGCGACTCGACGTGTCGATCATGCTCGGCCTCGGCGCCTTCCTCGAAATCCCGATGATGCTCGCGCTCGGCGCGCGCGGCTCGACGCTCAACAAGCTGAACTGGCTCGCCGCGTGCGCGGGCGTGCATGTCGTGTACTTCGTCGCCGTGGCGGCGTCGGGTACTGTCCACGTGCTGATTCCCATGCAGGCGTTCAATGCGTTCGTCGTCGCCGTGACCTCGTGTCTCGGCATGACGTACATGCAGGATCTGATGCCGCGCTCGCCCGGCGCGGCGACGGCGCTCTTCTTCAACGCATCGCGTGTGGGCTCGATCTTGTCGGGCGTGTTGTCGGGCGCGCTCGTGGCGGGGCTCGGTTATCGCGGCACCTTTCTCGTCTGCGGCGCGCTTGCGCTCGGTGCCCTGATCCTGTTCGCCGATCCGCCGTGGAAGCGGATGGCGCGGCGGGCGCGCGATGCCTGGGATGAATGGCGGCATCCGGGCTATTGATCCGTCTTCGCCCTCAGTTCGCCCTCACGCCGCGGCAGCGCGTCATGCTGCAATGCGTCGACGCGCACGCCCCAACGCCACCCGGTAGTGCGCGCTTCAGGACATGCGGCGCCCGCTCCCGAAAATCCTCACCGTCGACTCGCAACGTCCCTCTGCCGAGCAAGCCCCGCCGATGAACAGTAGAATCGTATGGAGCCCACTGCGGTGAGGTCCGGCAGGACGCACAGGCTCAGCAGTCGACCCGTACCAAGGGACACCAGCACGAAAGCCCAGCGCGCACGTCAATACGCGCGCACGCACTTTTCGACGCAAGGGAGATCTCATGAAGGTGCTCGCTGTTCACCCCAGTGGCCTGATGTACACCCGCGTCTATCTGCGCCTCGAGCCGCTCGGACTCGAAACGGTCGCCGCCGTGATACGCGAAGCGGGCTACGACATCCGTCTGATCGACCTGCAGGTCGAATCCCACCGCGCGCTGCACAAGCTGGTTCGCAACTGGCGGCCCGATGTGGTGTGTTTCTCCGGCAACTATCTCGCCAACATTCCCGAAATCATCGATCTGTCGAAAGCGGTCAAGTCGATGTTGCCGGGTTGCTTCGTGTTCGTCGGCGGACATAGCGCGTCGTTCACGGCCAGCGACATGCTTCGCCATGCCGACGGCGCGATCGATTGCGTGCTCAAGGGCGAAGGCGAAGCGAAGGTGGTCGAGCTGCTGAAGGCCGTCGCGCGCAAGGACGACCTGCTGCGCATTCCCGGCGTCGTCACGCGCGAAGGCGAAGGGCCCGCGCCCGGTTTTGTCGAAAGCCTCGACCAGATTCGTCCGGCGCGCGATCTGCTGCGACATCGGCGCAAATACTTCATCGGCGTGCTCGATCCGTGCGCGTCGATCGAGTTCGCCCGCGGCTGCCCGTGGGACTGCACGTTCTGCAGCGCATGGACCTTCTACGGACGCAGCTATCGTTCCCGCAGCCCCGAAGTGGTCGCCGAAGAACTCGCGTCGATCCGCGAGCCGGGCGTATTCATCGTTGACGACGTTGCGTTCGTGCACGCCGATCACGGCATGGCGATCGCACGCGAGGTGGAGCGGCGCGGCATCCGCAAGAAGTACTACCTGGAGACGCGCGGCGACGTGCTTCTGCGCAACAAGGAAGTGTTCGAGTACTGGCGCAAGCTCGGTCTTCAATACATGTTCATCGGCCTCGAAGCCGTCGATGCCGAAGGTCTCAAGGCGTTTCGCAAGCGCATCGACGTCGACAAGAATTTCGAGGCACTCGCGTTCGCGCGCTCGCTCGGCATCACGGTTGCGGTGAATCTGATCGCCGATCCCGACTGGGACCACGAGCGCTTCGAAACGATCCGGCAGTGGTGTCTGGAGATTCCGGAGATCGTCAACATCAGCGTGAACACGCCGTATCCGGGCACGGAAATCTGGCTGCGCGAACAGCGCAATCTGACCAGCCTCGATTACCGGCTCTACGATATCCAGCACGCCGTTTTGCCGACCAAACTCCCGCTACCCGAGTTCTATGGCGAACTCGTGCGCACCCAGCAGGTGCTCAACCGCAGGCATCTCGGCTGGGGCGCGCTGTATCGCGCGGCAGGCGAAGCCGCTTCGCTGCTGATGCGCGGACAGACGAATTTCGTGCGCATGCTGTGGCGCTTCAACTCCGTGTTCAATCCCAATTTGCAACTGAGCGACCACGCGCGCGAAGTGCGCTATGAAATGACGCCGCCGCCCGCGCAGCGGCCGGAACAGAGCAACGTCAAGGTGTTGTACGTGCATGGCCCGACGGGACGCAAGGGCCGCAAGATCGACGATGCGACCGAGAAGTTCGTCGATCAGAGCCGAATGGGAACGGGTTGAGGCGGGCTTCGTCCGGGCCGCTCGCTGCAGGGAGGGCTGCCTTACGCGCCCGCAACGGCTTAGAACGGTTCCTTGAATGGCCGCAGATCGATTTCGTGCGTCCACGCGGACGGATGTTGTAAATGAATCTGCCAGTACGCTTCGGCGATCGCGTCGACATTCAGCAGGCCGTTTTCGCCGCGCTCGGCGGCCGCTTGCGGACGCCGGCTATGCAGGCGTTCGCCGTCGATGCCGCCGTCGATCACCACATGCGCGACATGCAGCCCGCGCGGACCGAACTCGCGCGCCATGCTTTGCGCGACCATGCGCAACCCGGCTTTCGATGCGGCGAAATGCGCGAAACCAGGCTTGCCGCGCAGGCTCGCCGATGCGCCCGTGAAGATGACCGTGCCGCGTCCGAGCGGCGCAAGCCGCCGCGCCGCCTCGCGCCCGACGAGAAATCCGCCGATGGGCCCCGAGCGCAGAAAGTCCTGCATCTGCGCTTGCGTCAGATCGACAAACGGCACGTGCAGGTTGTTGCCGACGTTGTAGACGATCAGCGAAGGCACGTCGATATCGTCGGGCGGCGACATCGCCTTGTCGAACAGACGCATGATGTCGGCTTCCGACGCGCCGTCCATCGCGAATGTTTCGCTGGACCCGCCGAGGGACGCGATGCGCTTCGTCACGGCTTCGAGCTTTGTCTGCGTGCGGCCCGCGACGTACACGTGATAGCCGTTCGCCGCGATCTTTCGGCACAAGGCCGCGCCCAGACCGAGTTCGGCGCCCACGCCGATCACTATTGCGCTATCACGCTTCATCGCGTTCCTCCGTTGTCCGGCCGCGCGGACCGCGCGGAAAATGTCGCGTGATTATAGGCACCGTGTGCGCACGGCTGCCGGCGGAGTGCCCGCTTCGGTCATTCGGTTAATCAACTCAGTTCATGGCTCGGGATTGTCGAGATCCGACTGCACGACGGTTTCGCCGTGACGATGCGCGGCTGCGCGCGCCTGGTCGCCGTCGGGAAACGGACCGATGTCCGGCGCGCCCGTGAACGGGAACAACAGCCGGCCGTCCGTCTTGCGCACGACCTTCAGCTGTCCCATGTATGAACCCTCCGTCGTCCGGCGATACGTCGCGTAGATCTGGTAATCGTCCGTCGACCCGGCTTTCGAGGCCACAGCATTGCGTGCTTTCGGGAAAATCATCCGTGGCCTGGTCATGTTGCGGCTCCATTCCTTGAGTGCCGGACCTGGCGTCTTTTGCCGGCACGTCGGTTGAAAATGCGCATCACGCTCGCGTGACGAATACTCGGATCACTGGCGCACGTGAATGCGGGCGGTTCCTGCTGGTCGGCTTCGTCGGTCGCTCTGCCTTCCGTCCTCGCTGCCTGAGCTTCTGGTTGGTCTGCCTTAGGTCTGCCTCAGGCGCTGCCGCTTCACTGCGCATCGCCCGAATCTGGCTTCACGGCGTTCGGCTTCATCGCGGGCCGTTCCCGCTTGCTGACGTCGGGTAGGCGCCTTATTCCACGCGTGCTGCCCGGACGCGCGACGCCCGTATCCGACGCGGCCGCGCCCGTCATGCCCGGCATCGACGATTGCCCCGGCCGCGGCGTCTTCAGTTCGCCCGCCGCTGCGCCCGGCATCTGCACGGATTCACTGCCTTGCGTCGCCGGATGCCAGCCCGTTTGCGCGTGAGCCTCGACGAAGACGATTGCGGCCGCGGCGGCAAAAATTGCCGCTGCCGCGCCGCCTCCAATCGAAACCGTGCTCACGAGTGGCTCCTTCGCTCGACGTTCCATTCACGTTTCAGCAAGCGACGTACCGCTTTTCCCCAGCACTTCATGTGCGCGTCAACGCGGGCATCGCGCATGCGCGTCCCGGCGCGCCGGATGCGCGGCGGGAACAGGGAATGCTCGTGGCCATACATGTCGCGGCGGGTCGCTCGCGACGCCAGCGCGGCGCAACGCCACGCACTTTTGCAATGGAAAAGGAGAGCGTCATGCCACTCAAGCGAGGCACATCGAAGGAAACCATCGGGCACAACATCAAGACCGAGAAGAAGGCGGGCAAATCGCAGAAGCAATCGGTCGCGATCGCGCTGAATCAGGCGCGCAAGTCGGGCGCGAAGATTCCGAAGAAGCACGACAAGTAGCCTGTAGCGCTTAGGTGAATCGGGGAGCGTGCCGCGTCGGCCGGGCGCGAGCCTGGCCAATGCGGCGTTCTTCGCGGATCATCTGGCCGTCTGTGTTCAGCGGCTTCCTTTTTAGCGGCCGACTAGCATCCCTTTAGCGGCGTTCTCAGCGGCGTTCTCAGCGGCGTTCCGACAACCTTTTTCGGCTGCCTTCCGGCGGTCCTCTATCGCTGCTTCCCGGCGGCCCTTTGCGAACGCGTACGAATGGCGCTCAACCCGTGCGTTCCTCGTCATACTCCGGGCGCGCGCCGCGCGGCAGCCACGGCTCTTTGTGCTTGCACCACAGTTCGTAAGCGGGCTCGACAAGTCCCGTCTCGTCGAACGCGCCGAGCGGCACGTCGATTTCGTCGCGATCCGCGTACGTCATGAACGCCACCGATCCGCAAACGGGGCAAAAATGGCGCCGCACCGCCTGCGAGCTGTGCCACGCCTGCGTGCGGCCAGCAAACGAGACCGCGTTGCGATCGAAGATCACGTAAGCGCCGAATGCGGAGCCGTGTACCCGCCGACATGTCATGCAATGACACATTCCGACGCGGATCGGCGCACCGTTTGCGCGGAAGCGCACTGCGCCGCACGCGCAACCGCCCTCGTAAGTCGTCTGCTCGTTCATCGTGTCCTCCATGCGATTGACGCTTACCCGCTCGCAGGGAACGTACCCATACCGCAGCCTCCAAATAGGGGCGATGATCCGCACGCAACGCCTATACTTTCTTCGTTAACGTCCGGTGCGCTGTTTGCTAGCGGCCCGAAGGCGGCGCACCTCTAAACATCGAGCAACATGAGCGACGGCATCGAACATGCCCGCCGAGCGGGCGTCCTGCGCACCGACGATCTGAAAGACCGGCCGGCGCGCGCGCCCGATCATGCCGCTGAAGTCCGTTCGCTCGTCACGGTCGCCAGCGCGCAAACGGGCCGCCGGGACATACTGTTGCAAGCCATCGCCGATGCCGCACTCGCCGCGTGCCGCGCAGGCAGCGCGGGGATCAGCCTGCTCGAAACCACGGATGAAGGTCAGGCGGTGTTCCGCTGGCGCGCGGTAGCGGGCGCCTGCGCGGG
>BBSL01000286.1 GCA_001319865.1 Burkholderia sp. E7m39
ACTCGGCGCGGCGCAACTTTTCGTCGAGCCGCATACGTTCTTCAAGAGCCTGCGCGACGCGGGCGCGATCATGACGGAAGGCATCGTCACGCCGATTCCGATTCGCTGCTCCGCGTCGAAACCGCTGGGCGCGATCTGGGTCGCGTCGCACGACGCGCATCGCTTCGATCGCGAGGATGTGCGCCTGCTCGGCAATCTCGCCGTGCTCGCGGGCGCGGCGCTGACGCTGCTCGACGCGCAACAGGCGGCGGAAGCGGAGGCGGCCGCCGCGCAACAAGCGCGGCGCGCGCTCGAAGACGCGGCGCATCGGCGCGACGAATTCATCGCGATGCTGGGCCACGAACTGCGCAACCCGATGGCGCCCATCGACAGTTCCATCGCCGCGCTCAAGCTGCTCTGCGCAGGCGAGCCGCAGGCCACCGACGTGCTCGCGATCGCGCAGCGGCAAATGCGCCAGTTGCGCACGCTCGTCGACGATCTGCTCGACGCCGCGCGGCTGCGGCACGGCAAGCTCGCGATCAAGTACAGCCGCACGTCGCTTAACGAAATCGTCTACGACGCGATCACGGCGCTCAAGCATCACATCGATGCGCGCAAGCATCACCTCGTGATCGAAGGGCTCGACCAGCCCGTTTATGTGCGCGCCGATCATGTGCGGCTCAGCCAGGTCGTGGGCAACCTGCTGTCGAACGCGGCGAAGTACACGCCAGTCGGCGGCACGCTGAACCTGCGCGTGCAGGTCGAAGCAAATGGTGCCGAAGCGGCGAATGGCATGGTGTCGATCGCCATCGAGGACAACGGCATCGGCATGAGCCCGGAAGCTCTCGCGCATGTGTTCGAGCTATTCGCGCAGTCGGCGTCGGGCACGCGCCGCTCGGAAGGCGGACTCGGCATCGGGCTTGCTGTCGTGAAACGGCTCGTCGAACTGCATGGCGGGACGATCGGGCTCGACAGCCTGGGCGTCGGGCGCGGCACGCTCGTCACACTGCGTCTGCCGATTCTCGATCACGAGCCGCAGGTCGCACACGATGCGCCGGTTGCCGCACCGGCGGCCCCGAGCCGCATTCTGCTCGTCGACGACAACGCCGACGCGCTCGACGCACTGCATCTGCTGCTCGAACTCGAAGGCCATCAGGTGATCGTCGCGCGCAGCGGACGCGAAGCGGTGCAGGTCGCGGCGAAGGAGTTGCCGGAAGTCGGCATCCTCGACATCGGCATGCCGGAGATGGACGGCTTCGAAGTGGCGCGCGCGATCCGCTCGAACGCCGCGCTCGCGCACATGTTCCTGATCGCGCTGACCGGCTATTCGTCCGAGTCCGACAAGTCGCGCGCGCTCGCCGCCGGCTTCGACTATCACCTGACGAAGCCTGTGTCGATGGAGCGGCTCGCCGACGTGCTCTCGCATCGCGACGGCAGGAACATCAACGGTCTCGTCTGATGTAAGCCGTGAAGGTGAGTCGGCACCTGAGCGCTGGCGTCACTTTTCGCAAGTCCCGAAAAGCCTCACCATTGATCCCCGGACACGCCTCGCGGCACCTTTGACCTCAACCGCAAACCCTTATCCGTCAAGGGCTTGCATCTGTCATCGGTGCATGCTCCGAACGCTTGCAGCTCACTCCCGAATCTCCTCACCTTTGTGTCGCGCGGACCTTGCGCATGCGCCTGTTGTTCGCAGACCCAGGTAACGCGAGCGCCAGGCCAACGCGCGTCGCGCGCGTGCACGAGGCCATGCATTTGCGTTTGGACGTCGTGCTAAATCGTTGATTTACCAGGGTTCCACCTTCGCAGATGATGTCGTTCACCGACAGCAACACTCTTCAGCCGGAGCCCGACATGTCCATGCAAGCCCTCGTTCTCAGCCACTACAAAGGTCCGCTCGAACCGACCACCCTGCCCATTCCCGAACCCGCGCGCGGCGAGGTGCTGGTGCGAATCAAGGCGAGCGGCCTCAATCCCCTCGACACGAAGATTCGCGCAGGCGCCGCGGCGCACGCGCGCCATCCGCTGCCGCTCGTGCTCGGCATCGATCTCGCGGGCGAAGTCGTCGCGCTCGGCGCGGATGTCACGGCGTTCAAGATCGGCGACGAGGTGTACGGGATGACGGGCGGTGTCGGCGGGATTCAGGGGTCGCTTGCGCAATATGCGGCCGTCGATGCGCAACTGCTCGCGCACAAGCCGTCGCGTCTGTCGATGCGCGAAGCCGCCGCCCTGCCGCTCGCGTTTATCACGTCCTACGCGGGGATCGTCGACCGGGCGCGCCTGCAGTCGGGTCAGACGGTGCTCGTGCAAGGCGGCGCAGGCGGCGTCGGGCATGTGTCCGTGCAGCTGGCGCGCGCGCTCGGCGCGCAGGTGTACGCGACGGCGAGCGCGCGCGACCACGAGATCGTCGCGCGTTTTGGCGCAACGCCGATCGACTACGCGACGCAAAGCGTCGAACAGTACGTCGGCGAGCACACGGCGGGCGAAGGCTTCGATCTCGTCGTCGATACCGTGGGTGGCGCGACGCTCGATGCATCGTTTGCGGCCGTCCGGCACTTCGGCCATGTGGTGAGCGCGCTCGGCTGGGGCACGCATGCGCTCGCGCCGCTGTCGTTTCGCGAAGCCACGTATTCGGGCGTGTTCACGCTGTATCCGCTGCTCACGGGTAAGGCGCGCGCGCATCATGGCGCGATGCTCGAACAGGCAGCGCGTCTTGTCGAAGAAGGCAAGCTCACGCCCTATCTCGATCCGCGCCGCTTCGATCTCGCATCGGCCGAACGTGCATACGACGCCATCACGGAACGCACCGCGCGCGGCAAGATCGTGGTTGAAATCGACTAACGGTTGCGCGCGTCACACGTTCGCCAGCCGTTCGATCACGAGATCGAGCAACGCACGCAGACGCGCAAGCCGCTTCAGGTCGCGGTGATAGCCCAGCCATACGTCGCGGCCTGGCGGCGCAACGCCCATGTCGATGCGGCGCAGGCCCGGCGTCGTATCGCCGAGCGGGCACGGCAGCACCGCGAAGCCGCCGCCCTGCGCACACATGCGCGCCTGCGCGCCGCGGTTGTTGCTCGCGTATGCGACGTGCGCGTTCGGCAGCATCGCTCTGATCCAGCTGACGTCGGGCAACTCGCCGAACGCGCTGTCCATCGTGATCAGCGACTGGCCCGCGCCATCGCCGCGCGTGGGCGCGACGAGATCGATACGTCCATAGAGCGCGTAATCCATGTGCATCAGCTTGCGCTGGATGACGTCAGGTTCGTCGAACGGCGTGATGCGAAACACCAGATCGGCTTCGCGGCGCGCGAGATTGTAGCGGCGCGAATCCGTGACCAGTTCGATCGACATCTGCGGATGACGCGCGAGAAATTCGCCGAGCACGGGCGTCAGCACGTGTTCGCCGAACCAGTCCGACGACGAGACGCGCAACCCGCCCGACAGTTGCTGCTCGTTGCCCGTCAGCGCGCGCAGGAACGCGTGCGCTTCCTCTTCCATGCGCTCGGCGTAGGCGAGCACGGCGTGGCCCTCGTCCGTGAGCACGAAGCCTTCGGCCGTGCGTTGAAACAGCGTATGGCCGATGGCTTCCTCGAGCGCGCGCAAGCGCCGGCCCATGGTCGGCTGGGTCTGTCCGAGTTGCCGCGCGGCCGCGCCCAGCGTGCCGCAGCGCGCGACCGCGAGGAAGATGCGCACGTCGCTCCAGTCGAGTTTCGAATCGTTCATAGGCGTCTTTCGCGGACATGCGACAGGTTGGGCTTGCCTGCGATTATGAAGCGCGTCGCGGCACTTGGCCTGATCGGCTCGTGGCGCGCAACGACACGATGGCGGGACGATGGTGAGGATTTTCAGGAAGACTGTGACTGCGTCTAACTCCCGCAAAACCTCACCTTAGATGCATCACGGCCCAGCAAGACGTCGTCCGACATTCAGAACCGCGCGCTTTTGACCGCTATTTTCAAGGGGTTTTCGTGTTTCAGGTGAAGCAGCCGATACGTTTGGTGTTCACCCGTGCGCGGCTCCCGAAAAATCTCACTGATAGATCACACGCGGGACAACCGGCTCCCGAAACTTCTCACCTTTGCGCAGATCGATGCGGCGCAAGGTTCGTGTAGGAGCACAAAAAGGTCTTCACCTGAAGGCGTTTGGCCACGGGATACCTAACCACGAAGCCAAACCTCTGCCTCGACAAAAGAGCCACTTTCCTCAACGAATAATAGAATCTCATCGGCCTTGGGCACACGAGTCTTCACTTTCCGCGCCACAGCTCACCTGTAAGGCGGGAGAATGTAAGGGACAGAACAAATCTGGATGTTTGAAAAGAGGACGCGCGATCCGGCGACGGGCGCGGAATGCAACACCGTCATATCGTCACTGTTCGCCGTCACCGTTCACCGATTGCTGATCGCTAACTGCTAGCCTTTCGTCTCTACCTTACCTCGACTATCTCGGTCGATATCAGATGCGCTCCTTGCCCAAGCGCTTGAAGTGCAAAAGCCTCATTGGCCGGGTCAAAAAACAATCCCGTCGTCCCGATCGTGCAGTCCAAGAAGTCTCTGCTAAGCATTTGGCCGAGGGCGTGCATGCTACGCTCTCTTTCCACAGCAGGTCTGCTGCCACGAGCAGATATCGCAGCCTGAGCAGTACACGCTCTGTATCCGGATTCCGTAAAATCTATTACGATTCCTCCCCCAAAATGCCCCTGCATTTTCGTTGCTTGTTCAAATAGATCCTTCTTCTTTCCGCGCCAATTTGTTTTCGACTGGAAAGGAAGACCCTTCGAGCGAACAATGTCTCCGGAGGAGTTGATCACTTCGATTTGGAAAATACCATCGGCCCCATAGACGCGCTCGGGCGCACCCGGTCCCCTGCCTCGTATCTTGCGGTAAGAGATTTTCGCAGCGAACTGGCCTCGTTCTGTCGTAAAGAAAATCGGGTCGCGTGTAGCTATGGATTGACCTAGAGCACCTGTAACAGCATCTTCGTCCGCACGATGCATCTCAAAAACGGCCTCTGCGTCGGCCACGCCTGCCAAGTACCTGTCTCGCAAAGTATCAAGAACTATTGACGGGATTATGTCGCGAATATTCATTTAGGTTTTTTGATTGTGATCGCTATTCCGAAGCGCAAGTATGTCACCGGGATCCGGTTTCTTTCTGTTTTGCGAAACGAGCGATTGCAGAGATTCTCGAAGACGGCGGCCCTGCCCGCTCTCTTACCGGAAAAATCAGGATGCAGAAAAGTCTTGAACGCACTACAAGAGCGCTCCTTGCCATGACTACATGCGCTTTGCACATGCAAGCGCTATTGACACGACAGTCTCTTACGCTAACCAACCGCATGCTTACTTGAGAGCAGTAGACCCAGCTTTACAGTAGTGCCTTCGGACGAGCACATTTCGCTGAGCCTTGAGCCCGCCCCATCCACCCCGGGACGGTGCTATTGATCGGGCTCACCTCTCTATGCTTGGGTTCTTCGCTGCAGCTCGCTCGCATGCGACGGCAGAGTGTTCTCCGAATACGACCTTGAGCAGGAAAGCCGCTGGGTAGCGGGTTCCGGCCCAAACCGAGGCAACCATTCCAAAACGACATTGATCGATGAAATTTGATGCGAAAATATCATGGCAGATAGTCATCGCGAACCGGGGTAGCCGGCCTTGCTCGTGTCTATACGGAGGACGGAACAGGTTGCTGCTGTCATCAGCGTCCTGGCCCGCTGCCCACGCATTGAGCGTGGATACGGCTCCTGCCGACTTTCGTTTATACAGGTCTCACCATGCATTACCTGCTGAAACTGATTGCGTTCGCAATCGCAGTCACCCGCGCCTTCGCAAAGGTCGCGTTCATCGCCTTCGACGCGCTGCTGCTCATCGTTTTCATCGCTTGCCATCCGCGTGAGCTGATGAGAGCGGTCTCTATTCAGCCCGTGGGCGTTCAACTCGTCATTTGCTTCCAGATGTTTGTTATCACGCACGCGGCAATCACGTACTTTGTGTCGATGAAGTAGAGACGAACCACACTAACCTCCACCTGCCTTGGCCTGCCGCACTCTGCGACGAAGAGAATCATGAGCGGAATCGGCAGGAATGCGCCGCCCATCCGACGCAGATAGATCGTCCAGCGCGACGAGAAGCGGCGACACAATGCGTGCTAAAAGACGGACGCGCGCAATATCCAATAACTGACCGCAGTCACCATAATGGCGTACTTCAAACCGTCATCGTTGATAGTTCTACGCCACTAAATATTTAGGTATTATGTTACAGCTTACAATTAAGCAGGCAACTGAATATCTCACTCAACATTAACGGAGTGGCAATGGCAGCATGGAAAGACAAGATAATTCTGAACGACGGAGAGGTGCTCAGGCATGACCGATCGTTCAGTCAGGGGTTCATGCAGGAAGAAGACGTCGATCTTTATTCGATTGTGAACGCTATAGGGACGACAACCGGAAAAATCCAGGTGACGGATCACACTGCCGTCAAGGGATTACGCCGCACCGTGCGTGTGCTACAAACAGATAGCACCGGAAGGGTAATTATTGATGAAAAATGGAGCCAATAAGAACCGGCTCGGTCTTATGCTCGCCTGGAAGAACAACCTCTGGGTGATCTGACCGCTATCGGGAAGTCTTGCCCGCGCCTGAGCGAAAAATCTGGACAGACTGGATCGCGATCGGTTTGCCATGCAGATGCCGGAGCGCAACTGCTTCTTGCGCCCCTAGGCGAGCCCCTTCAAGCGCGGGGGCTCAAGCTTTGGATTTGCTGGCGAAACTCTGCCCCGATTTGCTCTCCGGAACCTTACTTTCTGGAAACGATGCCGACGCCACGCCTGCTGCATCTTTCATCCATGTCGGCCACTGAGCCACTTCTTTTCTTGAAGCCTCAAATTGCGCCAGAAACTTGGACATCTGGTCATTATTCATACGATCACCTCACCTAGTTAACCGACGCCGTATTATTAATTATTATATCCTCAGCGATTAAATATGTCAAAACAAACCTCTTTAATTTCGGCTGCTTCGCAATTTCATCGCTATTCAGAATTTCGCCCCTGGCATTTTTTCGGTGCGTTGTCATCGTAAATAGATCCATATAGCGACGTGGCGCGACGCCTACGAATGCACGAAACGAAGCCTTATTACGTGGCAGTTCGCTGGGCTCAATGGATATAGAATCATCATATAACTCCCCAGTCCGACTTTTGTCATAGGGTTCAACAAACACAACTTCCGATAAACCGCTTGAAATAATATGCCTTGCGCAAATATGGCACGGGAAAGTGGTGCAAAATAATCGATGCCCTGACAACGAGATTCCATTCTTGGCAGCCTGTGTTATCGCGGCCATTTCAGCATGCACTGCGCGGCCAAACTCAATCACATCAAACAATTTAGAGTTCTTCAGGTACCTGCCATTTCCGGTAAGACTGTCGTCAGTCAGGTCGGCGTCACTTCTCTTTTTGGCTGCATCGGAAAGCCAGTTTGCCTCGCGCAGTTTCGCGAACATTTCCTCAACGATCTCCCGTTTGATCGTTACATTCGAGTCATGTCCCAGCTCGAAGTCGCGTGCGCGGTTGTCATCTTCTTCCCAGTAAAGGCCACCCCCAAACTTAGGAACCTCGTTGCAACCCGTCGACAGCAGGTCACCATCGGACGAGATCACCGCGGCCCCGACCTGCCTCGACAGATCGAGTGAGCGCAAGGCAGCAGCTTGCGCGAAAAACATGCCTTGCTCATCGCGGGTGGGAGAAATATAAGGGTCACCGAAGATAAGCCGTACCAGGCGACGGATATTGTTATCGATCTCAGACGCCGATCCGCTGGTAACGAAATAGTCGGCAAGCGGAAAGGTTTCGCCCACGCTCTGCCCATAGTCCTTGCCGTCTTCCTCCGCATAGTCGCGATTGATCAACTCGACGGCGTACTCCCCTGCCTTCTTACGGGTCTTGGCTGATTTCAGGAACTTCCTCTCCATGTGCCTGATTCTGGCGACCCGAGGGGAATAGACGGAGATAAGCGTGAACGCCTTGCCATATACATCACGATAAAGCTCTACTTCCTCCGGCCGTTTGAACGAGCGAATAATGTAAGCTACGCGCGACGCAGGTTTTTTACGATCACCCGATTTTTCCTCGCGGACCGTCCGGATTCTTGCGACTCCCAGCCGCGCCACAATGTCGGCCTGCGCGGTACACGCGCGGAGCGTCGTCCCAATGGTCATCAACTCCTTGATACGGTCATATTCCGAAGCGGGTTTAAAGTCTTCCTTGATATAACCCGGAATCAGCTCGCTCAGCGAGATCACCACTGGCTCGTATCCAACGGCGGCCAGTTGTAACTTCAGCGCGTTACAGACGGCGGTCAGATCCACACCGGTCGGCCCGACGAGTCCGAACACCAGTTCGATGTCTTTATGCGAGCTGGTGTGCCCGTCGCTTTCTGCTTGGGTCACGATGGCAGCCCGCCCGGCTTGTCTCTTCTTTTTCGTCATTCCGTGCCCGTTCTAATCGTTAATAACCGGAGCCTTATCGACTTCTAGATGAGCATTGCGGCAAGGTCAATATTTTCTTTATAGGTAATTCCCCGGGAGGAGGTTTGGACCGGGACCCATCACATGCGAGGCGCATCATCTTCAGTCGGCAGTATCCGGCATGGCCCGGGTGCTGCGGAAAACATCCGGCGCAAGTATTTCGATCTTGCGGGCGAGCCCCGGATCAGACAGGGTGGCGGCCGCGCCCGAACCCCATAGCGCAACGAGCGATTTCCACTGTCTCACCAGATCGCTGATCGGCGTGTTGAGGTAATGCGGTTCTTGCGGTCGCCGGAGAAGCGTCGCCGCCCGACTCCATGGAATATCTAGCAACCTGCTTATCGCGCAACATGAGTACCCCATTCCGCTCAGTCGCTGTACCTCGGTCGCATAGCTCCATCCGTAGCGAACAATTTTCGGATTCTCCGGTTGATTTCCCGTCATGCGGCTGTACCCGAACACGAGTCCGCAGTCGCAGAAACCGGTGTACCTGCCGTCCCGAAAAAACCGCACGGGAACCAGATGATCTGCGCCATGCGCTGCCACCGCGCTGGGGCAAACCGGCCATGCTGACAGCGGATCGGCCGACTCCTGCATTAGAAACGTGCCAAGCAACACGCGTCGCAGCGGCGAAACCGGATAACGGTGGGTTTCAGAATGTCTGGGATAGAACATCGTGAAGGTGTCCGTTCCCGGCCAGCCATACAACTGCGCCCGACGCAGGTATGCCTCCCCGAATGCTTCGATCAACCTGTCTGCGATGACCCGCGTATGCATGAAATTGCCCATTGCATAACCGAGCATGCGTGCAGCACTGACGAACTGGTCGTAGAAGTTTTCGACCTCTACGGCGACGCGATGTGTCAGGAACCAGTGAGAAACCCGGGCAACGCGACTCCAGTTCCCCCGTTGCGCGACAGTCGGGTGCAATTCGAGTACGGCCCCACCTCGACCAGCACGCTCTTCGGGAAGCGGAAATCTGACCCCTGAACATGGGCGTTTGAACGATAACTCGGAGAGGATCACATCATGGATGTGGCAGATGACGACGCCAGGTAACTGATGCGATCGACGCCAGTACAGCGGTCGGCGCGCCTTCCGGTCATCGGAAAAACACGCCTCGCAGTAGCGGATTGCTGTCCGCGTGCCCGTCTGAAAACTGAACATCCCGCATCCCTGCCGGTCCGGAGGGGCGAGCATTCCCCGGATGAGTTCGCCGCGTTGCGGCGATGTGCAAAAGGCCGCAAAGTAAGGGTAGCCCGTCATCTGTTCAGCTATGTCCGTCGCTGTCAGCCCCCAGCAGCGGTCCGTCTGGTCAGCAACCTGAGACAGGCCTCTGGCCAGCGCGGTGTGCAACTGCGGCACGCACCCGTACAGATGCCGGCAAAACTGAATCCAGTTTCCGACCTGCATGTCCCGTGCGTAGCGACCAACGACGCTGAATAGCGTCTCGTCATCGAACGGCAGGTCGAGGTAGACGGCCATCGTGCTCTCCTCAGGATCATCAATGCCGCTAAGTCGACGTTGATCCTAGCGACCACGCGTGCGTAGCACGTCCCGCTCTTACGCCAGCAGGTCCGGACGATACCGCCTGATCTTTCTCCACAACCCCTGGTCGGCACGACTGGCTGCCGTGATACCGCCCTGCGTTCGTACAAGTTGCAGCCATCTCGCAGCAAGGTCGGCCCCGAACCGGTCGAGATCGCGATGCGTATAGTGCTGGGTGCCGCGCACAAGCCTCGCCGCGCAGCTCTCACTGACGTGCAGCGTCCTCGCAATAGCCGCGATTGACATGCCGCACAGATGTAGCTCTCTGGCTCGTGCCGCGTAGGCGGGGCCATACACAGTCGGGATCACGGCTTCCCGCCCGCCCTCCGCGTTGGTGGCGAACCGGAATGAGAAACCGCACGCACAGTAGTAGTAGGTGATACTCCGATGGCACTCCTGAGCATCCACCCGATGACCCGGTCCATGACTGGCATAGGGATTCGGACAATTGGGCCACGGACACGCAACCGTGCGTCGCTGCAGGTCAGAGAAAAACGTTGACAGCAGGATGGCCTGAAGGGGTGCCGGTGCGCACTGATGTCCGTATAACCGCCCCACCATCCAGTTTTGTGCACCATCAGGCAAAAGGCCGGTCGCGCGCAGGTAAGCCTCACCAAAGTGCTCAACGATAGCGCTCACCAGTCGCTTCGCTTCGAGGTCCCCGCGCCCTCTCGCATAACCGTGGTCGCGTGCAACGGCGAGCCAGTCCACCAATGTGCACAGATGCGCCGCCGCCGGATCGCCATGCAGTAAATCCGCGGACAACTGCGCGACCCGCAACTGGACTGCCATTTCGGCGTCGGTGCTGAAATGACATGCTAGTGTGATGCTGGGCGCGTCGGGTGCCGGGACCGGCCATCTGTCACGTCTAGCCAGTTCGCGCAGCGGTACTTGGTGGTCGACGCATACCATCACGCCCGGCAGTTGATGCGTGCGTCGCCAGTACGGCGGCAGGCCGGCGAGAGTGTCCTCGCGCCAGCATGAAGGACAGTAACGGACGTGCAATTGTTGGTGAAGCAGTTTGCACAGGGAGCCGGGCATGCGTCCCGGACGACGGTAGAGACAACGATCGAGCAAATCCGATCGGAGCGCGTCGTGACACAGCGCGGCGTAGTACGGAAACAGCGTAAGCTCCTGCGCGATCTGTTCACCCGATTTGTCCCACACACGTGACGTCTGATCCGCCACGTATTGGAGGTTGTACGCGAGCGACGGGCTGAAGTGCGGGTGATACCCCGTCAAAGCAGTCAGGAATGCCATCAGGTCACTCACGAAAATATCCCGTCGGTAACGACCGATGATGCTGAACAACGCTTCGTCGTGAAGAGGTTCATCGAGATAGACGGCCATTTCTGCGTTCCCAGGTTGTGCGACGCACATGCCCTTTCTGGACAGTGGATGCCGGGGAATACGCGTGGCTTGCGGCGTTTCCAGGCCCGACAAGCGGGAAACAACTCCGCTCGCCTGGCGCCGAGCAAACGCATCGAGCGCGAGCGTCAGCGACTCCGTGCAGCCATGGCGCGTTCCTGTACGTAACGGGCGACAACGCTGACCAGCGCTTCATCGGCAAGAGCATCATCAAGACAGACGGCCATCGCTCGCTCCCGATCTCAGTGGCGTGCCTGTTTTCTGGCCGGGCGATGCCGGGAAGTGCGCGCTGGTTGCCGCGCCTTCAGACCCGACTGACCGGGGGCGGTTCCGTTATCGGGATGTCCGCCGAACGTATCGAGCGCCAGCCTGAGAATGTCGGCGCGGCTCGTGACACGTTGATTCACGATGATGTCCTTGACGATCTTTTCTGCCTCGATTTCCGGACAGCCGACGCCGATCATCGCCGACACACACGCAGCGAAATCATCACGAAACTGGTCGTAGCCGTATTCCTCATGCAGCCGTCTGCCGAATACTTCTGCCTGGATGCGGCCCTGAAGCACATCGGCCTCGTCAACGGCCAGGTCGTACAGGTCCCACAGGGTCTTGTGATCGCGCCGTCTCAACGCATCGAGCAGTCCGTCAACCAGCGAAAACGTGTCACGGATCGCATCGCGAACCAGATCCGCGGTGACCACTTCAATCTCCGCGCGCAGGCATTCAAACTGTGTTATCCGCCACGCCAGCTTGGCAAAGCCCGCGAGACCGGCACTGACCTCAAGTAGGGCATCGATAATGCCCTCGACGTCATCGGGTGGCCTGGGCAGAAAGTCGACCGCGATGAGCGCCTGTGCAAAGTCCCTCCAGTCCTTGCCGGGTTCAAACGGTTGGATGACAAGCATGCCACCACTTGCCGCGCGCCTTCCCCAACGCAGCTTCTTGGACAGGATCGTGCGCGCTTCTGTTGTGCCCAGGAAGATGAACGCACAACTGCAGGCGTTAAAGAGCGTCGTCAGAAAATCCACCAGATGCCGGCTGTCGGCCGCATTTAATGTGTTCTGGATCTCGTCGAGTACGACCAGTCCGACGTGATGCTTCCGGAAAATCTCACGGATCTTGCGGATATATTCCGGAATTGTCGGCTTGGACCGCATCTCCTTCCTGTAGGGCGTGTCCAGCATGTCATCAGACCAGCACACGATGTCCTCGAGCATCGCAAGGACACTGCCGTTGTGCGGACACGTCACCAGCAGCCAGACCACCTGTGTAAAGTGCGCGGGCGCGCCCTGAAACTCGCGATGATGAATGATCATGGGCAGGGTACTGAGCACCATCTGGACCGCCGTGGTCTTACCGCTGCCGGACAACGCGAAGATCGACAGGCACTCTGCATGCGCTTCAGCAGGCCGACATATCGGCGTGGGTCTGCCTTGCTGGGTAGCCTCGTAGTTCGCCTGCATCGTCCTTTGCAACGCGCGCGTCGGCACGATGCCAAAGTAGCGACTGCGCAGCGCGCCATGGATCCAGTCGAGCAAGGCGATATGAACCGGCAGAAGAATGCGGAGTCTCGGAATTCGCCCCGCTACGGCCACGATCTTGCGTTCGATTGATGTCCATTTCCGGTATTCGTCTGAATGCGCAACCGCGAAGGCCATCGTCATGCCATGGGTAATGGCCTTCACGTCGTTATAGGGAGGTAGCGCGAGCACCAGTGGGCTGTCGCGATACTCAGACAACTCATCGTCCGGCTTGTGATAACACGCCTCGATAAAAAGATCAGATGGCCTGAAAATATCGTCCGCCCGTGGAGTAAACACGCATGACGGGCGTCGCGTATCGGGTGAATGCTGTGAAGTTATTTCGAGGGCAGCTTTTTTACGGCGGTCTTCCATGTTGGCGCTCCGGAGAAAAAGGCGCTATGACTTCGGGGACAGGATGTTCATCGCCCTGTCCTTTTTGATCCTGGCCAGATCCGTCAACGGGTGGCGCGACGCACGGACATCCGGCGCGGCTGGCGGGGGCGTAACGGGCGCGGCGGCCTTGCCCCCCCGGATCACGCGGAAATGGCGGAAGCGATGTTCGGTTTCGGCCTCTCGCGCGGCGGCCCGTTTCATCGCGCGCACGTCCGGGTGTGCCATCCCTTTCGCATCCAGTTCTGCCCGCTGCTCGGCCCGCGCGGCGAGGCTGTCGAGGCGGTTGTTCTCCGCCTGCATGATCCGCGAGGCCTCCTGTCTGTCGCGTTCGTCGGTCGCATTGCGCAGGTTGCAGTGACGCGCCATGTTCAGTTCGTACAGGGTGCATCCGGCTGGTACATTAAAAGGATTGGTCCGCGCCAGCGTCGCGAATTCGGGATAACCGCGACCGTCAAGGAGGATATGGGTCGGGTCATCCGGGTCGTACTGGATTGGAATCTTCTCGTGCGCACGCGCGCCATACAGGTGAACGAGTTCTGTCTCGATGGTGTCCGACGTATAGCGGCGCCCCCGCCATTCGAGCCCACCATTCGAGATGGTGGCGCGTGCCTCCGGCCACGTGGCAAGCCGCACTTCGTCGACCGACAGTTCGTGCAGGCTGCCCGAATTGTGTTCAATACCCCACTCCCATCGTCCTAACGGCGTGTTGGGTCGACCACTCAGGGCCATCCGGTCCACATAGCCTTCTCCCCTGATGGCCCTGCGGTGATAGACGTGAATCGCACGCAGCAGCATCCGGATGAACTCGGGCCGGGTGTTGATGGCGTCCCATGCGTAGCGCGGTGCGCCGCGGGTCGACGCATCCTTTTCCACGACACCAAACGTCGCGCGCTGGTAGATGACCGGGATAGTGGCAAAACTGCGTTCGACAACTGCGCGCCGGACCGGGAGGTAGGGGGGACTGGTGTCCATCCCGAACGTCAGCGCGCTCGTCATCGCTCGCCACTTGGCCTCGACCAGATATTCACTCCCCCGGTCCGCGTACAGCACCGAGCCCATCGTGTCACAGGGCCAGTCGGCCCAGCTGATCGTGAATCCCCATCGGGCGCACAGTTCAGCCTTGGGCGTCACAATACTTTCGAACGCCAGCGCCGCGCCCAGGAATGAAGGCGGATCGAACGTAACATGCAAACCAACGACCATGCGGCTCCACAGGTCAACCACCAGGTAGACCGTCGGTCGACGCACGACCTGCGTCCGGTCCAGCACCGACACGAGGTAGGTATCTGCGATCGTCGCATCCATCAGGAACGCATCGCCGGGTCCCTGGCAATGCTGCAACGCATGCCCTCGGTAGGGCTTTCCTCCGAGTTCGTACGCGCGCGCCCCCATTAGATGTCGCTTGCGCACAGCGGGCGCATGATCCGTGAGCCAGTGATGCTGAAACTGGCGAACCGTGACCTTGCCGTCCCTCGCCAGTTCGAGCTCGATCAGGTGACCATCGGCGTCGCGGACCTCCCGCTTGCACCGCAGCAGATAATTGGTGTAATCGACGAGGTCCTGCTGCGTCGGGCGTGACCGGCGACGCTGCCCTTGCGTCCTCCGTCCGCTCTTCGCCGCCTTCCCGCGGATACTTCCCGCACCGCGTGGGCGCCTGCGCACCGCCTGCCGGTGGCCCCGCGGTACTTCGCGTCCTTCCGCACGGATCTTCTTGAGCAGTTCATCGGGCACCTCGATCTTCCAGGGCACCTGTCTGCAGGTCGCATAGATCAATGCCGCGCGATACAGCAGGCGGTCGAGCGCCTCGCTCGGTAGCGCGTACCGCACGTCGGGATCGTGTCCGGGTCGGCCCGGCCGTGTCGTGTAGGTGCGATGGGACCGCTCTGCCGGCGTGTCGCTGCGGTAAAGCGTGGCCCCATCGAGCCGGCCGCAATTGGGCCACGCACAGGCCACGCTATCCGGGCGCATCCCGCGCTGCAGGTAATGGCGAACGTGTTTGTAAATGGTGTGTCTGACGACCCGCTCGGCGGCGGCCTGCGCGACCAGCATGGCGGCCCGCACATGGCAGTTGCGAAGCAGTTGACGGAACGCGGCGCGCTGCTCCGGCGTCTTGCGGGTAACTAGCGTCTCGATCAGCTTGTAATCTGACTCGGTCTTGAACCGCGCCGTGTCCGAGAAACGGCTGGTCAGCCGTGAAGCAGCATACGGATCGTCCTCGCTCGCCACCCGTTCGAAACGGTTCTCGTCCGGACAGCCCGGATCGGCAAGCCAGCGAAACTCCTCCGTGGGCATGATCCGGATATCGAGCCGCGAGCCGTCAACCCGGACGAGGAACGTAT
This sequence comes from Burkholderia sp. E7m39, assembly GCA_001319865.1. Lineage (GTDB taxonomy): Bacteria > Pseudomonadota > Gammaproteobacteria > Burkholderiales > Burkholderiaceae > Paraburkholderia > Paraburkholderia bengalensis. The sequence continues at coordinate 15,681 of BBSL01000286.1, forward strand.
CCGCCTGCCCATGCCCCGTCTCGACGACACGATAGAGCACATCGCGCGCAACATCCCGGTACACCTGTCCCGTGTACACGACGGTGGTGGGTTCAGCTTTTACGGGCATCGCCTTTCCTCGAAACTGGACCGTCCGTGGCTCACGCGCAGATCTCGAAGACCGTCCAGGCTGTCATTGGTATTCCGGCCGCCGTCCGCCGCATGCAGCACGCTCAATCCGAATAGTGATGGTGTGGACATGCGACGCTCCGACCGCCGTCAACCGGTTCGTCAACGCGGCGGGCATAGCACTGCCAGAGGCACCGGAACTGACACAGCGTGACCCGGGCGACCGGCCCGGCTTGCGATGAACTCTCCCGTCCGGTCACTTTCCGGATACCGCCAAAAGATGGGGGCCGCTAGCTGGTCGCGTCAACGAGAGTGAGTCGGGTCACCGGGGGAAAGGTTGTCTCTTCGCCGGATTGCCGCGTTGGTTCCGATTGCCCCTTCGCAGCGCATCGGATGGGCACGCAGCTCGTTGCCAGTGCATTACGGCGCGAGATCCGTAGCGCCCACTTGCCAGCGCCCGTCCCGCTGGCCACGCGCGGCTGCCGGCGATCCAGATGAAGCTGACGGGGCGACAATGACATGACGGAAGCTGCGTCAATATCAAACTTAATCCGTTGCATGGCCAGCAGTTGCCTCAGGGCGCGCACGCTCTCGCCGGGCCGCAGCCTGTTCGCGCGCGTCGCGGACAGGCACGCATCCTCAACAGTCCAGTGGAAGTTGTCGAACAGTTCATTTTCGATGAGCCGCTGCACGTAACGTTCATGGTCGGACAGTCCTCGCGCGCGCACGTGTTCGCCGACCATGTAAAGCCAGTTCAGGTTCATGGCCCGGTTCGAGTTCAAACCGTCCTTTACACTCAGCCGCCACGCCACGCCCTGCGATTCCCAGTATTCACGAATGATCGTAAGACGCGCTGGCAGGTGGGCAGGATCGGATGGCGCTCTGGATACCGTATCGACCGCTTCCTCGGACAGGGAGCCGTCAGGCAGCTCCCGGGTGACGAGCAGGTCCGTGATCAGGTTCCGCGGGCTACCATCCTCGTACGCGGGATGCCGCAGATGAAGGTGGCGGGCAATCGCACTGGTGCGCTTGACGTCGAGCAGCACTGATTCGCAGAAGCCCGTGGTGCGCGAGTCCCACAGTACCTCAAGGAACTCGGCGAGGGCGCCGTCGGACCGCAGCGTCACGGTCCGACCCTCACGGGTGCAGGGGTACCGGTGGACGCGCCCCGCTTTCGGGACTTCGTTCAACGTATATCCAGGCCGGTAGTCGGCGTGTTTGCCCTGACCACGACGCTGCCGCGTGAAAAGAGCTGCACGCTGTTCGGAAATGGTCATCGTCGTCATCGCAGGTTGCTCCCGGATCGTGAAAGCATCCGCCACGCGGTCTGGGACCCGCGCGGCACAATCAGGCTGGCACGGAGGAACCTCAGGTGCAGCCCGCCCGTCTGCCGGATCACCAGCCGCCGGTGAAGGTCAAAATAGTGCAAACAAACGCCAGTGCAAAGTGCAAAAATGGCTCACCGATTTTACTCGCACTGACTGTTTCGCATTCCGTATTAATTTTGTAACACGCATGTATACGTTATTGGCAGTCCATATTAGTGTACTGAAAACCCCGGGTCCTTGCCTGGCGGGGCTTGGCAGCGGGCTGCCCGGATACAGCGTGCATCGGATCGATACTGATGGAATTCTGGGACGTTCCGTCCAGTCCTGGACTTTCTGTCAGGGCCGTTGATTTTTTTTAACGGGCGGGTCTTTGCGCCGGCTGTAATTAAGCGGACTACGGATTGCCGCGCACGCACCGGCATTCACGCGGTGAATGGCAGGGATTCGGGCCGGCTGGCCGGGACGCAGAAACGGCCCCTTGTACGGGTGATAAACACACTTATCTGACGTTCCCTATATTTATCCTTTCGTTTTTCCCTTTATTTACAGCACACGCGTTATGGAATGCGCAAACCATGGTAAATCGCCGGTTTCTGTCCATAATGGATCGTATGGGCCGTACACCCCTCACCTCTCTCGATCAGGTTCGGGCCGTCGTGCGAGATCTGCTCGCCGAGGGCAGCCGGGGCGCGCCCGTCACCGCACAGCTGTACCGGCAACTCACTTCCGCCCGCCGCGTGCGCGAACGCCTGGGCGGTGGGGATCCCGCCCGACTGGGCCGGGACCTGCGCGCACTGGAACCGGAGTTCGTGAAAGCATGGCCAGCCTGGTATGAGCGTCCGCCCGACGTGCCGGAAGGGGTCCTCGCCCACGCGTTCGCGTTCTGGCGCGAAGCACTTGAAGTCGCCCGACAGGAGTTCGATGCCGCCCGCGCGCAGGCCGACGCCGCGATTGTGGCCGCGGGCATTGAGCGCGATGAGGCGCTCGCGCGCGTGGCGCTCCTGCGGACAGAGCTGACGGATTTGCGAACACAGTTAAGCGCCCGCGACGAAGCGCTCGGCGAGTCGCGGGCGGCACTGGCCGAATGCAAGCGGCTCGCGGTGGAATCGGATGCCCGGATCCACGCGGCGGAGGAGAAGCTGGCGCAAGGTTTGCGCGAGCGCGAACTCGACACGATCCGTTACAAGGAAGAAGCCGAACATATTGAAAGGGAATATCGGGGTCTGTCGAGACAATTGCTGACCGATATTGACCGGCAGCGTCAGGCAATCGGTAACGAGATGGCCCGGCTTGAACAGCAGCTGAAAGCGACCTCCCGCCTGCTGGATGAAGTGACCCAGGATCGCGACCGCCTGCGCGACGAGATGGTCAGGCGTGGCGGCCCGGCAAGTAGCACCGGAAAACCGGTATGAAGCGTATCGGCGGGCCTCATGAATACTTCAGACTGGATCGATCAATGGGCATCCCCGCCGCGTCCCCTTCCCGGCGACATCGGGGACGCGATCGACTATCTGTCAGCAGTTATCGGTATCCCGGTCTATGTCAAATGGACGCCGGCCACACTGATGGCGCGTCACGGCGACATGTCGCGCGCGAAGACCGCATTGCCGGATGTATTCAGCCAGCTTCTTGAGGTCGAGTGTGTGATCCAGTTCTGGCATCAGGGCGAGACCGTCGCCTTACCGCAGGAAGAAGCACCACGCCCCGAAATCGTGATCAACCGACTGCTGCGTGCCATGCGGGCACGATTCCGACCTGCAGCATCAACGCAGGCGGCGCACACGCTCAAAGGTGACGTTTTACGGGACCCTGCGCAACGCGGGAAGTCCGCGCCCACGCTTGAAGAAGAGTCATGGCTGCAGGGACATGGGCGGTTCTGGAATCCGGACGACTCGTCGAATACGCTAGGCCTCGACGACGACGCACGGGCGGTTCAGTCCTTTATGGCCGACCGAGCGAACCTGTCGATACACACCCGGCGCGCGTACGCGTCAGCGATACGGCGGCTGATCCAGTGGTGCGAACTGTCCGGGCTCGGCCCGTTGTCGGATCTCACCCGCGACAACCTGATTGCATACAAGGCCGCACTTGCCGAGACAGCCGCGCAAACGTCGCACGCCGGACACACTCTGGGTCGACGGAGCCAGTCTCACGCGCTGTCCGTCATCCGGAGCCTGTTCGGCTACCTCTTGCGAACGGGCTACCTGCTCTCCAACCCGGCCGCCGAACTGGGTGGCGATACAGCGGCCAGCCGTGCACGGTTTTCGCCGGCCCGCGTTTTGCCGGCGGATGCGGTACGCGCCTGCGACGCGTGGCTCAGGTCCCACCTGGGCAAGGCGGAAGATTCACTGGACCTGCTGCGCCGGGCAGCGATCGTAGCGGTCTATCGATTTACTGGTATAAGGCTTGACGAACTGGCCTGGCGCGATGGTTTTCCGAGGTTGTGCACTGATCCCCGCGGGTGGACATTGACCGTGATGGGCAAAGGACAGAAGGAACGTTCAATCCCGTTGCCTGACATATGCATCGACTTTATCAGGCAGTACCGACTGGCGAGCGGCCTACCCGCGGCGCCTGCACACGACGAACGTCTTCCGCTCATCTACGGAAGACGCAACGGCGCGTTGGGCGCCAAAGGACTGTATCGGGAGGTCAAATTCGCTTTCGACGAGATGGCGCGGTCGGTCCCCTCCAGCGACTCACCGACCCGTCTCGCGCTGCGTCGCGCGTCACCGCACTGGCTACGCCATCTTGTTGGCAAGACACTGGTGGTCGATAACAAGGTTGCGTTGCCAGTCGCGCAGGCACTGTTGGGACACACGTCTGTCGCGACGACCGCAGCTTATGCCCGGGCAGATCTGTCCGAATTAAGGACGGTGATGCAGCAAAGCTTTCGGCTTCAAAACTGAAGCTGCCTCGTGTCATTCGCAAGGGAGAGTAAACGGTGTCAAAGAATAAAGTCCGTTGTGCGAGGTCATGCGAACGTATTGACTAAACCGGACTGTTTTCACGAAATGGGCAAAGTAGAGCCGGTCATGACCAGTGAAGTTCGGACGATCGACTGGCGTATGGAGAAAGGCCCGTCGCGGCGGCTAAAGTTCACTAGCCGGTCAAGTGGGGGCGACTGGCGCAACTCGACCCGTCTCCGCCATTCGATCCCCGGGAGACTGAAGGTCTCTTGACGGAACGGAAGCGGTCATCCGTCGCGTTCTCTGGCTGTGACGCGTAACATTTTTCGACGCTACCTGTCATCGCCGATTGATCTCCGCTTTTTCGCGACGGACGAACCGCTGGGCACTCAGATGG
>BBSL01000287.1 GCA_001319865.1 Burkholderia sp. E7m39
CCGTAACAACGGCGTTAACTTTCGGATCGACAGCGTCGATGCGGTCAAGGTGCGCCTGGACAACTTCCACCGGCGAGACTTCGCGCGTGCGGATGAGTTCGGCGAGACGGGTAGCGTCGAGATAGAACAGTTCCGAGGTCATGATTGTTCCGTTGCAGTTGCGGTTGATCGAATTGTGCAGCCTACCGAACATTAGTTAGGGTAAACGGGCCAGAAAAAATGCCACTATTCCTGCGACACCAAGTTATCTACCTAACGTTTGTTAGGGATGACTTTAAGCGGTACAATGCGTCGGGTCAACCATTTTTTACGAAGGCTGTGATGACTGATGAGGCCATCGCCCGCTCAGGGGACCGGATCCTCGCGGCTGCGACAAGAATGGCGCAGGCGCACGGGTACACCGGACTCAACATTCGAGAACTCGCGCAGGAGGTCGGCATTAAAGCGGCCAGCATCTACCATCATTTCGCGAGCAAAGCGGACCTCGCGGCGGCGGTCGCGCGACGATACTACGAAGACGCGGCCGTTGCCCTAGAAGAACTCTCAGCGTCGTCAAGCGATCCGCTCGTCAGTTTGCGTCGTTACCCGGAGACGTTTCGCCGGTCTCTAGAGTGTGACAACCGCATGTGCTTGAGCAGCTTTATGGCCGCGGAATATGACGATCTGCCTGACGCAGTCAAAAAGGAAGTGCAGACTTTTGCTGACGTCAACGTGGCCTGGCTCCGTAAGTCTTTGGAAACGTCGGGCGTCGTCACTGCCGAGGGGAGCCAAGAGCGCGCGTGCGCTATCTACGCCGCAGTGGCCGGCGCTCAATTGATGGCGCGCGGCCGCGCAGACATCGCCTTGTTCGACACCTTGATGAGCAGTTACAGGGCGGTCGGATTGTTGCCCGGATAGGAGGTGCTCTGAACTTCGCGACGAGTGCGATCAACCTCCACACGCAACGTTCTAAGGCCGAAGCCGTCATTGATAGCCTCGACTACCGAATCATTGAGGTTGCGTGAAGTTGCCAACTGCTGCGCGACGTGATTGGCCGGCCACTTTGCCGTTTGCTTCCGCGCGGCAATGGCCGCTTCTTCAAGTGTTACCGTCGCTGAACTGTCTTCACGAGCGGCTGCCTGTGACCGAAGATGGCCGGAAGCCGAAGATCGAACAGTCCAACGAAGCAGCGCGCTGATAAACTCGTGCACCAAAGCAACTTTGTACGGGAACATGTCTGTATCCACTACCACGCGGGCTGGCAGATCATCTGCAGCCCATTCGCCCGTGATGCAGCAGTATCTCCCCCGCCCGATAAGCCTTTTCGCCATGGCCTACGCCATAGTCCACGCCCGCCAATTTCCTGCCGAACCCTTCTGACACCCGAAGTGCTCTTTCCATCGAATCGACAGGAAACGGCGGTAGCTACAGCTGAGACTGCATCGTTCAGTACCGGCACCGAATCAATGCTAAATATGAGCTGTGAGATGAATGAATCAGAACTGCGGCCCAAGGTGTTCGTCGCCAGCCTCATCCAGGTCGGCGATGTTGTCCTGACGACCACGCCCGAACCGTTGAGTCAAAGGATCCGCAAGGTCACCCGCGCGGACATCTCTCACGCCATGATCTGTGTGGGTAAGTCGAGTGTGATCGATTCCACCGGCGACGGTGTTCACGCACGCAACCTTGAGCGGCTCATTCTTGAGCCAGGCTGCGCTGGTTATGTGCTTCGACCGGCGAAGCCGCTGACGACTGACCAATTGCACTCCGTCATCTCCTTCGCTAGGGCTGCGGTTGGTACTCGATACTCCATAACCGGCGCCGCCAAGAGCGTGTTAGCTGGTTTCGTGGCCGGCCGGAGGCAGTTCTGCTCGCGTTTGGTCGCCCAAGCCTATCGTAGTGCTGGCGTGAACCTAGTCTCGGATGCTGACTTTTGCCACCCCGGGGAGTTGCTGAAGAGCGCGGCGCTTGTTGCGGTGCCTAATGTCCTCAGGAATCTCAGCGCGGAAGAAGAGTCTGACTGGCGTGAGGATATTGACAACGTTCAGGTCATGCGTGACTCAACCAACGCCTTGCTTCTAGAGGCACGCAAGCTGTCCTCTGAGATTGAGTCGCTCAACGACATCGACGCCTACCTGGTGGAGCATCCCGAGGGAGACGCTCACCTTGTGCAAGCCCTGCGATCTTCGAGGTACCTGGAACTGTGGAGAGATGAGTTCGAAAGGAACTCCTGGCAGTACCATGTCGCCTTGATGGAAGGGCACGATGGCTCGGCGGAACGCAAGCAGAGGTACTGCGAAGCGCTGCTGGCAGACGAGAAGTTGTGCCAAAACCGTTTTATCCTGAACCACGCGGGCTACGTGACCGTGAACACGTTGCACCCTCGCCAATACTTCGCTCTGAAGATAGAGCTTTATGCCCTCCTGACCGAGTTTCATGGTCGGCGGATTAGGGCGGCAACTACCTGGCTCGAACGTAGGGGACTGCTTGAGCCCGCGCCTCCCAGGCCGCTCCGTCCGCACACGCCTGAATGGCTTGCTTCGCTGCGCGAATGGAATCCCAAGCAGGCCGCAATGACGGAAGCGGCGATTGAGGCAACGGGAAGCTTGGATGTGTGCAGCATCTGTGCGGATGATCCAGCCCGCGATTATGCCTTCGTGAGTACTCCAGCGGCTGGACCAGGGACGCTTCGGCTCTGCGACGACTGTTTTCGCATCCGGTCCATCGACGAACCAATGAAGCCTTTCTAACCGTACAGTCCTTCGCCGACCGCCGACCAGTCTGGCTGACTCATCGTAAGCGCGCAATTTCCCCCACCTAGCTTTTGCGTGTATCAAGAGCCACGATTGCGTCCGCAACCTCTAACTTGCGGACGCAATTTATGACCCGGGATGACCTTTCGTTTTTGCCTTTGCGGGTGACCCGCGTGGGCGTGGGTGGCAAGCGCAGCTTCGATGTGACGGGTAAGCGCCTGCTTGTGGAAGCCTGCCAGCAGCCAGGCGCGTCATTGTCGGGCCTGGCATTGAAGGCCGGGGTGAACGCCAACCAGTTGCGCAAATGGGTTCGACTGCACCGGCAGGCACAAACGCGCGCAAGTAACGACGACATGGACGCGTCACCGTCGGCGTTCGTGCCAGTCATCGCGATTGCCGATCCGGCGCCGGCGCTTGCTTCGATGCATTCCGTGCGCGTGCAGCCAGAACAGCAGTCATCGCGTCTGTCTTCGCGTTCGCCGACATCCGCATGGTTGT
>BBSL01000288.1 GCA_001319865.1 Burkholderia sp. E7m39
GCTCGGAGCGCGACACCGCCCTCGTGAGCGCCATGATCGCGGCATTGGGACGGCGCTGATGTTTCGCTTCGAAGCTGATCTGAAGGTGTTCCTGCACCGCGAACCAATCGACTTCCGGGCCGGCATCAACAGTCTGGTGACGCTGGTCGAGCAATCCATGCAACTGGACCCGTTTGCGCGTGCCGTGTACGCCTTCCACAACCGCAGACGTAACCGGATCAAGCTGCTGCTTTACGAGCGCAACGGTTTCTGGCTGATGCTGCGACGCCTCGAGGAAGATCACTTTATCTGGCCGCGCCGGCAACAGGCGGTCATCGAGCTGACGACCGAGCAGTTGCGCTGGCTGCTCGAGGGTATCGATATCGAGGCAATGCGCCGTCATCCCGCGCGGCGGTACCGCCACGCCAGCTGATGTTACAAATCTGCGTAAACCTGTAGCGCGTTGCATTGGGCTATCCTGGGAGCATGAATGAAGACGACTTCTCCCGATTGCCGCCCGCCGCCCAGGCCTATATCCGTGAGCTTGAGTCACGTAACCGTCAGCTTGGCGAACGCATCGCCCAGCTGGAGGAGCAGTTTCGCCTGGCACAGAGCAAACGCTTCGCGCCCAGCAGCGAGAAGCTGCGTGATCGGGTCTTCGACGAGGCTGAACAGATCGCTGCCACTGAAGCGCATGACGATGACGTCGCGGCCGACACCTTCACGCTGCCCGAGACTGGCTTGCCGGATGTGCCGCAACCGACACCGCGCAGTCCTGGACGCAAACCGCTGCCGGCGCATCTGCCACGTCAGCGCATCGAATACGATCTGCCCGATGACCAGAAGATATGCCCGTGCTGCGCACACGAGCTTCATCGTATGGGCGAAGAGATCAGCGAACAGCTGCATATCGAGGTGAAGGCGTCTGTGCTGCAGCATGTGCGTTTCAAGTACGCATGCAGGCATTGCGAGCGCCACGCCGAACGCACGCCGGTGATCACCACACCGATGCCGCCGCAGCCATTGCCGGGCAGCAATGCGAGTGCCGCGATGATCGCCACCGTGACGGCCGGCAAGTATGTCGACGGAACGCCGCTATACCGGATGGCTAACGCATTGGGTCGCGCCGACATCGAAGTCGGACGCGGCACGCTGGCGAACTGGATCATCCGGCCCGCTGAGCTGCACTATAGCCGGCTCTTTGAGGCCTTGCGCAGGACGCTGCTGTCTCAGTCACTGATTCACGGCGACGAGACAACAGTGCAGGTACTCAAGGAACCTGGCCGCGCCGCGCAGAGCACGTCATACATGAATGTAAGGGACATCCCCGTCCCGAGGCTGCGGCAGAAGCCGGGGATAGCTATCGGCGTACCATGACCGAGCTTGATTCATCGTCAACGTCAGCAGGAGGAGTGCATGACCATTGCCACCTTGGGAATTGACCTTGCAAAAAACGTCTTTGCCATTCACGGCGTCGACAAGGTCGGCAAAGCCGTCCTAATCAGGCCGCGTGTTATGCGCGATCAGCTGGCAGCGCTGATCGCACAACTTCCACCGTGCTTGATCGGTATGGAGGCATGCTCCGGCGCGCATCATTGGGCACGGGTATTCCAGCAGCACGGACATACGGTAAAGCTGATGGCACCGAAGCTGGTTGCACCGTACCGGATGTCCGGGAAGCAAGGCAAGAACGATGCAGCTGATGCCGCTGCGATCTGTGAGGCGGTAACGCGGCCCAATATGAGATTTGTGCCGCTCAAGGACGAACACCAGCAGGCGGCTCTTTGCCTGCATCGCACGCGGCAAGGCTTTATCGAAGAACGCACTGGGACCTACAATCGTGTGCGCGGCCTGCTCTCTGAATTTGGAATTGTGTTGCCGCAAAGTCCGGAGAAGTTGCGCAGTCACATCGCGGCCCGCATGGATGCGTTGCCAGGTTGGGCAAGTCGCTGCATTCGGGATCTGCTTGAACATATCGATCGACTGGAAGAGCGTCTCGACGAATATGATCGTGCCATTATCGAGCTGGCGCGCCAGGATGAGCGTAGTCGCCGGCTCATGCAACTGCGCGGGATCGGACCCACCTCGGCCAGCGCATTGCTTGCCACTCTCGGCGCCGCCCATGACTTCAAGAACGGTCGGCAGGTCGCCGCATGGCTCGGGTTGACCCCTTCGCAATATAGCAGTGGCGGCAAAGCCCGGCTCGGAAGTATTACCAAAGCTGGGGACGCGTACGTGCGTACGCTTCTAGTAAGCGGCGCACGTGCCGTGATGTCAAATCTCAGGGATAAGCAAGACCGGTTTAGCCGGTGGATCAGAAGCCTCGTGGAGCGTCGCGGATACTGGCGCGCGGCGATCGCGATTGCGGCCAAAAATGCGCGGATGGCGTGGGCGGTCCTAAAGTACGGTGACGCGTTCACGCAAGAGCCTGGGCAAGCCTGAGTTGCTCCGAGGCATCGTTCAATCAGAACATCTGCACAACCGCGATCAGAATTATGAACAGATAGAAGATCACTTTGCGCTGCCAACAGTGATGTGAAGTGGGTTGGACCCGCGCGGGGAATACCTGTTAGACCCACTGGGTTATTCGTTCCCGGTACATGAATTAGGTCCTCGCGTGCGTCTCTCATCAGGGTCCGGGCAATACGCCCAACATGACCGTTTGTAGTATCGCAGTCCTTCACCTTCTCTCACACCGAACTGGCAAGGCAAGAAGCAATACCTAAAACCCCATCGAGCTTGCGCTTAATGGGAAGCCCTTGTAGTGGGTCTACCGTAGTGCCGAAGACTGTGCGCAGCCGGTCGTGCTGTTCGACTATCGGCCGGGGCGCGGGCAGGAATATCCTCAGGCGTTCCTCGCCGGCTACAAAGGCCTGCTGATGACAGACGGATACGCCGCCTGGCGCACGCTCGAAGGCCCCACCCACCTGGGCTGCCTGGCTCATGCGCGCCGAGGCTTCGTCGACGCGCTCAAGGGCATGAAGAAACCGGGCGGCCGTGCTTCGCAGGCGCTGGCATACTTCAAGGCGCTGTACCAGGTCGAGGCGCTCGCCAAAGCTGATCCGCCCGAAGGCGAGACGCGCGTTGAATATACGCACCGGCTGCGTCAGCAACACAGCGTGCCACTACTTGAAGCATTCAGAAAGTGGCTGGACGAACAGGCGCCGCAGGTCCTGCCAGAAAGTCTGCTGGGCAAGGCGATCTCATACACGCGCAACCAGTGGGCGTATCTGTGTCGCTACGTGAGCGATGGGCGGGCCCCAGTTGACAATAATGTCATCGAACGCGACATCCGCCCATTCTGTACAGGCAGGGCTTCGTGGCTGTTCAGTGACACGGTTGCCGGTGCGAAGGCGAGCGCCATGATCTACAGCCTTATGCTGACCTGCAGGGCCTGCAACGTCGAACCCTACGCCTATCTCGTGCACGTACTGACCGAATTACCGAAGCGTGCATCGGACGCCGAAGTGACAGATCTCTTGCCGTTCAACTTCGCAAGGCTCACCGTCGCTCCTCGAGCTTGACCTGCCCGACACATCTACCTTCGCGCACGTTTCCAACCTCGGTGTGCTAAATCGCGCGCTTACGACTCATCTGTATCCCGCTTCAGCGTCGTGTGATTGCGGCTGGGTATCTGGCTTGTATCCGAGCATGCGTGCGTCCACTATCGCTCCAGCTGCAGGATCATCTGTCACTCATTCTCCAGTGATGCAGCACCGCCTACGCCATATACGCTCGAGGGCACAAGGGTGACCGACGCCATAGACCACGCTTTTTCACTCATCAGTCGACGAGCGATGGGTATCCGAGTGGCCTGCCTCCATATAGAATCACGTCCAGTCCATCCCCTTTTTCTGCCCGCGATACGTCGAAGGAACGCGCTGATGATTGTCTCCCTGCGAGTTCGTAACTTTAAGTCGATCGTCGACCTGCATTTGAGATTCGCCAAGTCTTTCAACTGCCTCGTTGGAATGAATGGCGCAGGAAAGACCAGCATTTTGCAGGCGATCGACTTCGCATCGCACATGATGCGCGGTGACGTCGATGCATGGCTGAAGCAGCGAAATTGGAAGTCGCAGGAACTCCACTCGAAACTGTCGCCGGCGAGCAACATCGTCACCTTCATCACCTATCGCTTGCCGTCGGGTAAGTTGGTCAAATGGCGGGCAGCCTTCAACCGTCAAACGCGTAGCTGCACAAGGGAAGACGTCTACGTCGTCGAAGATTTGGAGCGGGCTGATTTAGACGTCTTCGAACCTCGACCCGACTCTCTGCTTTTTGACGTTAGACGTAACAAATATTCGGTTAACAGCGGCGACAAAACCGACATTACCTTCAACTATGAAGGTTCTTTGCTTTCCCACCTGAAATCGGAAACCTGACTGAAGACTTGATTGCCTTGCGGGATGCGATTCGAAGCACCCGCTCGCTGGAACTGCTTTCCCCGCACCTAATGCGGAATAAGTCGCGCGACAGTGACGCCGATATTGGCTTGGGCGGCGAAAAATTATCCGCATACTTGTACAAAATTAAGGGCGAGCAGCGATCACGACTTCTTTCGCTGCTGCAGACGCTCTACCCTACAATTGTCGATTTCAGAATCGTCCAGGAGCGTGCCGGGTGGAAGCATATTCTTGTAATTGAGGAGTATGGTGAAAAGCGCGTCGAGAGCGAGGCCAAGCACATCAACGACGGCCTTCTTCGAGTGCTTGCCGTCCTGTCGCAAGTTACGGGTGACCGCCCTGTCCTTCTCTTCGACGAAATCGAGAATGGGGTCAATCCCGAAGTCGTCGGCGGCCTCGTTAAAGTGCTTCAAGAATCCCAATGCCAGTTGATTGTGACGAGCCACAGCCCGCTCATACTCAACTATCTAACTGATGATTTTGCTGAACGCGCAGTCCAGTTTGTTTACCGAAGCTTTGACGGTAGCACCAAGGCGCGGCCGTTTTTCAGCATCGCTAGAACCTCGCAAAAACTCGAGTACATGGGGCCGGGCGAAGCCTTCGTTGACACAAGCCTTCCAGAATTAGCCGCAGAAGCAAATGCTCTCGACATCGAACAAAGCAAAAAAGAAAACACCTTGCGTGAAGAACTGAAGAAGCGCATAGGCGCTCGACGATCGGCAGAGCGGGGCGCCGAATGATTTTCGTACTGAGCGGCGAAGGGCCAACGGATCTTGGTTGCTGCAACAACGGTGCGGCCATTTGCAACGATGGGGAATTTTCGCCGGGCCCGATGACTATACTTATCGATCAGTTGATCGAAACCGAGTATCAATTCAGTCCACTCGCTACGTGCCCGAACGTGTACTTCTTTGTGGGCAAGAAGGAGTTGATCAACAGGGCAAAAAATCAGCGAGGGCACCGATCGATGGTGCTCACTGGTCCAAAGCATGGCAAAGAGACCGGCTACTACCACATCAATGCATGGATGCTCGGTCAGATGGCGCGCGAACTAGAAGCCAAACATGATTCGCCATCAGTCGCGGTGCTTTTTAGGGACGCGGACGGTACGCATTCCACCCCTGCTGCTTGGGAAGCGAAATGGGATTCTATGTTGAGCGGCTTCGATCGGGCGATGCACACCCGTGGCGTACCAATGCTCGCCAAGCCAAAGTCAGAAGCGTGGCTCCTTTGTGCCGCCAAAGACAACCCCTACCAACACTGCGCGGCTCTCGAAAACCTCCCTGGAAATGACGATTCGCCTGCCTCCGCAAAAATGCAATTGGACGACGCGCTAGAGGGCAGATCTTCACGTTCCGAGGTCTGCGACTGGTTGTCTGAAAGTGGCTTTGACCACGAAGCTACTGGAGAACAAATGCCTAGCTATGGAATATTCGTCGCTCGGTTTTTTGAAGCCCTCGCTACCCAATAGCAAACAAGATATCCCTTCTAGAGTACCAGCGAACTAGGCTGCAGCCGCGTTTCGCGCCGTCATCCGGCAACAATCGACCCTCTCCGGTCAGACGGCCGTCTCCAAAGCGGTCAGTCAGCCAAATCCGGGTTTCGCGAAGCGGAGTGCCGATAAGCGGCCGTTGGTGACCTCACCCGATCGGCCACAAGGCGACGCTCGCCGAAAATATCACTGGACATTCATCTGACCGGTCCGTCCTGGAAAGAGCCATTCGCTTCGTCCTGGGGTTGGCCGCAAGCTCCCTTCAAGAACACGTTGCGTGAATGAATTTCGGTATCGCAACCGCTTCGAGCTTTCCATCGGCTTGCTTGATGCATAACGCGCGACCGGCGCGAAATTGGGAGATCAGCATTTCATAACGCGTGATGCGATGGCAATCGTCACGGTGATGCCTCAACTGTCTTGCTGCAGTCAATTATGCCGACGCGGCCATACGTTCATCATGACCAGACGCGACCGGAAGGGACGGATAACCGCACATAGTTCCGAACGACGGCAGATTGTCTGGCCGCGGACTGAGAGGTGCAGTTACTGAATAACTCGTCACCGGTCTCAGTGACAGGGACTGTCTCCCCTTCACGCTAACAGCCCGCCACGACACAAATGGCACATTTCTGCTATCGATATCGGACGATAGCAATCTCGGCACGCTCGATGGTCGACACGTAGAGGTGTCGATGCGTATTGGTCGACTCCCGATACGTGTGCGTGTTGTAGACGATAGCGGCATCGCCACCCGCTTGACGAACCGCATCTACGATGCGCGACGTCGTGCCATGCATGCCGGGCAGCGGCAGCCAGTTGGTGACCATCGTCTGCTTGACGATGTCATACGGACGGGTGGGTGCGCCATGCAACCAGACATCAATACCGTCGACAACTTCTGGTCCCTGATCGGATGTGGAGCCCGCGGAGGGCCCGGTGAGCAAGCTGTCCATAGGTTGCGGCAATGAGCAACCGGCGATGCAGAGCACGAAGGAGCACGAGACAGCCCAGCGTGAAGATAGGCGAAAGCGCATGTGAAAGTTTCATATCGGGACGCACACAAACAGGTGCCAAAGTTACCCATCACGTTTCGGTAGCGGCAGCAGAGTCGCCTAAGACTCGCGATGGCGGGCAACGCGGAATTGCGATGCTCAAGCTCATTCTGGACGCCCTAGACCGCGACGGAAAGCGTGACATGGTCGCAATAGCAGCCACGTTGATGTGCTCGACGGCCACGCATCGGTGGCGCGCCTCGCCGTGGCCGGAACTGGTGCCGTTCCGACCGTCAGCCTCATTTCGAGCCCTTCATAATTTCCCTGATCGCTACCGCCTCGTACGCAGCGAGCGGTCGTTTGGAACTGGTTGAAAATTGAAAGGAGTTATGAATGGCATTGCTTGAACTGCATTCGGATACGCTTGAGTCGATCATCGCGCCGGACAGGATCGTGGTCGTCGATTTCTGGGCGCCCTGGTGCGGACCATGCCGGCATTTTGCACCCGTGTTCGAGGCCACCGCCTCAGCGTTTCCGGACATCGACTTCGTGAAGGTCAACACGGAAGAACGCTGGGATCTCGCAGCGGCGGCCAGCATACGGTCTGTACCGACGCTGATGATCCTGCGCGAGGGCATTCTCGTCTATCGACAGATGGGCGTGCATTCCGAGTCGCAGTTGACTTCGGTCATCTCGACAACGAGGTCATTGAACATGAACGAAGTCCGCGCGCACGTCGCTCATTCGTTTAGCCACTACGAATAGCAATCCGGAGACGGCATGTGCCGTCTCCCATGCGACGTTTCGTGCGCCCCGTAGCCGGAGTGCAATGTCTCAACTGGCGGCAATAGCCTGCCGCACCGTCTCCAGCAGCGCCGGACCCTCGCCGCGAAAGCGCTGGCGATAGTCGATCGGCGTCACGCCGAGACGCCGGATGAACGCGCGGCGTAAGCTGTTCTGGTCACTGAACCCGCACAAGTAGGCCACTTTCTTGAGGGGCGTGTCGCTTTCCTCAAGCATTCGTCTGGCAGCCTGCACGCGCGCTATTTCGACGAAATCGCCGGGCGTCGTACCCGTCTCACGCTTGAACATCCGCGAAAAGTTTCTGACGCTCATTCCCGCCCGACCGGCTAGCACTTCGACGGAAAGATCCGCCGACAGATCGTTGAGGATCGATTCCTGAATGTCGCGCAACGGGCTGCGTTCGGTGACCTGCGCCGCCAGATGCAGACTGTATTGCGACTGACCGCCAGGGCGTTTGACGAACATCACGAGTTCACGGGCAACGCGCAATGCCACGCCACGGCCGTGATCTTCTTCGACCAGGGCGAGTGCGAGATCCATTCCAGCCGTTACGCCCGCAGACGTGTACACAGGACCATCCTTGACAAAGATATGGTCAGGTTCGACACGCACGTTCGGATAGTTCTTTGCGAGCCGTGCCGCGGAATTCCAGTGCGTGGTCGCGCGCCTGCCTGTGAGCAAGCCCGCGCGGGCGAGCAGGAACGCGCCCGAACAGACGGAGCCTAGCCGGCGCACGTAGCGGGACTGTCCAACGAGCCACGCAGTCAACTCCCCATTCTCTTCATATTCGTTAATGCGCGGGCTTCCGGCGACGAGCAGGGTGTCGATGTCGCAGGGTGCGTCGGCGATGGACGCATCAGGAAGAAACCGCATGCCATTCGACGCGGAGAGAGTTTCCAGGGTAGGGGCGACGGTCAGCAGTGCGTAGGCGTTCGGATCGCCGAGCTGACAGTTCGCTTCGGTAAACACGTCCATTGGCCCGGCAAGGTCGAGCATCTGGACGCCGGGAAACACCAAGAGAGCGATTCGCATCATGACTCCGGACGCTGATCGATTGAAGCAATCTGCATTGTATGCGCCAGGACGCCGTCACCAGAACCGATGGCAGGAAATGAGCCGAGTGTGGCCGTTATTTCGCATCACGGCTCATCTGTAACCCGATGCGGATTTCCGTCCGTGCGTGTCCTGACCTTATCGCAACTTGACCGTTTCTGACGGCTTCCTGCGACTCACCGCGGTGCTATTCGTTGGCAGAATGGGACGGCCATGATCTGGCAATTGGGTGTTCTTTTTTTTCGTGAGGAGGTGCATCAGGTGGCCTGGTTTTGTGTGTTCCTGGCAGGCGTTTTCGAAATTCTCTTCGCCACTGGTCTGAAGTATTGCGCAGGGTTCACACGCTTTTGGCCCACGGTCGGCACCGCGCTGTCGCTGCTGGCCAGCATGACGCTTCTGGCAGCTTCTGTGCGGACTTTGCCCATCGGCAGCGCTTATGCCGTGTGGACGGGCATTGGCGCAGCGGGTACGGCCATTCTTGGCGTCTATCTGTTTGGCGATTCCGCGTCGCCGGCCCGGATGGCCTTTCTCGGGTGCATCGTCGTCGGCGTGATCGGTCTGAAAATGGCATCGTAGTCCGGCCTGGCGTTCCGGCGTCGTCATCCGCCACGGCGGTTCAGTCTTATTTTTTGCAGGTTCTTACATGCTAGACAAGGTTCTGGGCGCAAAGCTCCAGGTCTGGATGGAGCGCGTTCGAAACGAGCTCGATCTTCCTGTTCGTTTGACTCTATGGAACGGTATCAGTCACGACCTCGGGTCGTTCGATACACCTCTCGTATCGCTGCGCATCAATGACATCGGCGCTATTGGTGCGTTTCTCGACCCGAGCCTCGATACGCTTGGCGAGGCCTACGTGCGCGAGTCAATCGATATCGACGGCAAGGTGGCCGATATCGTCGATGTCGCTTACAAGCTGTCTGCGCTGCCGGCGCCATCGACAGGCGGCGCGAGCCTGGCGGGCAAGTTGATGCGCAAGTTCGCGCATACGAAGAGCGACGACAAGGCGGCGATCCAATACCACTATGACGTGTCCAATGACTTCTACCGCCTCTGGCTCGACAGCAAGATGGTCTATTCGTGCGGCTACTTCGAATATGGTCTTGAAACGCTCGACGAAGCGCAAGAAAAGAAGATCGACCTGATCCTGTCGAAAATAAGGCTCAGGCGCGGGCACACACTGCTCGATATCGGATGCGGCTGGGGTGCGCTGGTCATCCGGGCGGCGCAGCGCTTCGGAACGCATTGCGTCGGCATTACGCTATCGGAACGACAGTACGATCTCGCGCTCGAGCGGGTTCGCGAAGCACAGGTCGCCGATCTCGTCGAGATCCGTCTTCAGGACTACCGGGACGTGACGGGCAAATTCGACCGGATCACGAGCGTCGGCATGTTCGAGCATGTCGGGCGAGACAATCTCGAGGAGTACTTTGCGCGTATCCAGTCGTTATTGACCGACAACGGTATTGCGATGAATCACGGCATCACGTCGACTGATGCTGGGAGCGGCGATTCTCCTCACGGCGGCGGAACCTTCATCGACAAATACGTATTCCCCGCGGGAGAACTGCCGCACATCTCGCTGGCGCTGAAGACGATGCAGTCGGGCGGACTCGAGCCCCTTGACGTCGAGAACCTCCGTCGGCACTACGTGCGTACGCTGGAGCATTGGACCGAACGTTTCGAAGCACGGGCGCAGACCATCCGCGCAATGTTGGGTGAAACGAAATACCGGATCTGGCGCGTGTATCTGGCGGGCTGTGCGCACGCATTCGCGGTGGACAACGTATCGATCTTCCAGATTGTGTGCCAGAAGTCGCGGCAGCCGGCCGCCGTCATTCCCTGGTCGCGTCGCTACATGTACCGCTGATCCGTTACACAACGCGTGGCGTCCGCACGTGCGTCACGCGGTTAGTGAGTCGCCGCGGCATCCATCGTTCATTCCGGGAGAGGCGACTTGCCATCCGCGTTCACCCCACTCCTGATGCATTCGAGAAGGTCGACTGAATGCATCATCCATTTCCGCTTACCCGTGTCGTCCGATGACGAGCGATTCCTCATCGCAGCGGTGGAACTGGTTGTTGATGGTTTCGATGTCGAACTGGTGTGGTCCCGCATTGAAGGACGCCACGCGACGTGCATCGTGCCGTATGAAGTCGTTGAATTGTTCCTGAATGCACTGCGCGATGCTCTGCTCTTCGCTTGCGGGCAAGGGCAGCAGCCAGTTCACTTTTGCGCAGACGAAACAAAACCTCCACGCCCGCGACGATAACGGTGCGTGGAGGCTGGTGTGACGCAAGGCCTGCTGCGGCATGAAATTCACGCCGCAGCATCCATGCTCATGCGCCGAGAAGCTTGCCGTTGAACAGGAAGTGCAGTGTCCGGACGAACAGCACGGCGATCGCGATGGTGAGAAGCGTGAGCAGAGCGATCGCAATGAACGTCACGGGCCAGGCTTGCACGAACATCGAGTACTTCAGCGACGCGCTCGTCAGCGCGGCCATCGGAAAACTGATCGCCCACCAGCCGGCCGCAAACGGGATGCCCTTGCGGAACACCTTGAAAGCCAGCGTCACGAACACGAACAGACCGAAGTAGAAAAGCAGGCCAGCAAAGGTATCGACGTGCTGCGTGAAATTCGTGTACGCGAGGAAGCCGACTTCGAACGGCGCGATCAGAATCACCATCGAGGGCACCATTCCGACGGGCAGCGGCTCGTGATGGATCAGGCGCGACATGATCATCGTGAAGAACAGCAGCGCGATCATCGCGCCAACGGCGAGCCCGAACAGGTTGATTTCATGCGCCCACGGCATCGGCATCGTGCCGCCGGCCACGGCAATGTCGAGCGTCGCCACGCCCGGTATCAGCCACGCCGGAACCGCGTGGCCCGCATCGATCTTGCCCTGCAGCAAACGGCTCGCGATTACGAACGAGAGCGCCACCGTGCTGATGGTGCCGATCGTCCAGACCACTTCGGAAAGCAACAGGCTGACGGGCGCGACGACGGATGACAGCAGAAGGATCGCAATCGTGATCGTGCCGAAAAAGTTGCCTGCAATCGGATGGCGGAATTCGCCGGCCACTGCGCCGGGATGCCTGAACCACTTAACGAGGTATCCGCCGCTGAGCAGCAGGAAAACCACGATGGCGAGCGTGCCGATTGCGCCTGAAATATAGGGGCTCACGCCGAACTCGTGGCTCGTGAGCCGCCAGGCGAGGGAGAGGCCGGCAATACCCATGACAGAACCAAACAGGTTCACTGGCAGATTCTTGATGGAAGCGCTATTTCGGACAACTTGTGAGCCGGGGGAAGAAAGCGTGGACATGATGAACCTCCTGAACATTTTGAATTCCGATCGGGCAAGCGCCCGGTGTCTTGGAACAAATTCTGGTTCATGAAACGCGTGGCCGAAAGTCGCTCAACGGTCAAATTTCGGCCATCGAAGGACAGGGAACGGCCAGCCGGCCACGAGGCGTTCTGAAGTTTGCTTGTGACGGGTTACGCTCAGCGTTCAAGCGTCGTTGTACCGAGAACGGCCGCCACGTTTCGCCTGAGCGTCTGCGCTCCGCTGAAGCCGCACAACTGGGCGATCTGCGCAATGGAGTGAGTGGATCGGACGAGCAATCGCATCGCTCGCGTGACGCGCTGCGTGCGCACGAATTCGAGCGGCGTGGTGCCCGTTTCGCGGACGAACACGCGTGCGAAATGACGCTCGCTCATCCCGGCGCGGGCAGCGAGACGGGACACGCAAAGATCCGCCGACAGGTGCGACAGGATGTAATGCTGAAGTTCGCGGATGCAGGCGCGTTTGCCCATGCGAAGACAGGGTCGCGCGGCCCGTTTCATTGACGTTCGAAAGCAGGTGTCGAGACGTTGAGCCAGTTGCGACACGGCGAACTGTCCGAAGTCATCTCTGACGAGTTCAAGCGCAAGCTCAACACTGGATTCCGGGCCGAACGCCGTCAACACCTTGCCGTCACGTATGAAGGATTGATCGGACCTCGCGATGACGGTCGGCCATCGTTGCGAGAACCGCGGAAGCGCGGCAGGGTGAAGCGCGACCGTGCATCCGTCGAGCAGGCCTGCGCTCGCAAGCAACGGTACCGCTTCGCCAACTGCGCCGATGCGGCGCGCCTTTTGCCCCGCTGCGGCGATCCATTCGACGAGCGCCGCGGCGGTCGCCGACCGGTCCGATTCGCCGCCCGCTATCAGCAGCGTGTCGAAATCGGGCGCGGTGGTCGCAATGGTCGAATCGGCCATCACGGCGAGGCCGCCTTTTCCCTTCACATACAGGAAGTCCAGCCCGATCAGCTGGAACCGGTAGTGTTCGCCGTTGTTAGAGCCTTCATCGAGCAGGCTGAGTGTGTCCATTGCCGCAACAAGGTCCGAAGCCCTGTGACGTGGCAGGACAAGGATTCCGATATGCATCGTTGCCCCTGATTCGTTGAACGCAATCGAGTGTATGGCTCCGGTTTGATCAGGATCGCGGCGTGGCGCTTCGTTGACGTGTTGTGTCCGGAAATGAAGCCGCGTGCGCAGCGCATCGGATACGGCATGGGTATGCGTGTGCGGAGATGGCCGTTTGATGCCCTTCTTTGGCTTGCGTTCGAATCTCGTGCGAATGGACTCCATAGCGCGGCCGGCCGACAATGCTCGTCAGTTTGCAATGCGTCGTAAGCATGCAGATATCCGAACTATATTGATGGAGAAGCAAGTGACTCCCATAACGCTATATCACGATGGCTGCTCGATCTGCGTCGCAGTGGTCGAGAGCATGGACACGTTGATCGACAAGACCCGCTTTGCGCTGCGTGTCGTTAATCTGTCGGAACGGCGAGACGCGGTAGCGGAAGCCGAGGCGCTACACGTATCGCGTTTGCCGTCGCTCGTGTTCGGCGGGCAAGTGATCGAGATCGACCCGCATGCACCGATTTCGGAGTTCAGGGAGCCTGAGTGGTATGTCGGTCCCTCGCCGGAAAGCCTTTGAACCGCACGGTCAAACGTTCGCGGCGGTCGCTATTCAATCTCTGTCACCGACCGGGGCAAGGGCATGTCGAACACACAGTTGATCAACGTCATTTCGAAGATCGATCGCGTCAGCAAGGACGCGCATGCGCAGATGTCCGCGCCGCAACTGCGCGAAGGACTGGAGGCGCTTTACGGACCTCTGCCCGTCGATCCTCGAGCAAGCTTCAGAACCGTCGACTCCCCCGGGTTCAAGGGACTCCATTGCAGCGCGCCACCTGGGTTAGCCGGTAAAGCGATCCTCTTTTTGCACGGCGGCGGATTCGTGATGGGCGAGCCCGCGACGTTCCGCACGCTGATCGCAGAGATCGCAGTGCGCACGAAGGCGAACGTATACGCGCTCGATTACCGCCGGGCGCCGGAGCAACCTTACCCCGCCGCCTTCGATGACACTGTTGCCGCCTGGTGCTGGCTGCTGCAGCAAGGATATGCGCCAGAGTCGATCGCGCTCGTCGGCGATTCGGCGGGAGGAGGACTGTGCGCGTCGCTGATGCTGGATCTGAAGCGTCGTTGTCTCGCTCTGCCGTCTGCGGCGTTTCTGATTTCGCCGTGGCTCGATCTGAGCATGTCAGGACCATCCGTTTTGACGAAGGCGAGCGTCGATCCCGTCGTTTCACCGGAAGGTCTTGCATTCTTTGCACAAAAATACTTGCGTGGACAGTCGGACACCACGCCGTTCGCGTCGCCGCTGTTCGGCGACCTGGCGGGCTTGCCGCCGTTGCTGATTCACGTCGGCGGCAACGAGACCTTGCTCGACGATTCGGTGCGTTTCGCAGGCAAGGCAGGTGCTGCGCAGGCGAGAGTGCGCCTCGATATCTGGCCGCGAATGATTCATGAATGGCACATATGGCATTCCGTGCTCGACGAAGCGGATGCCGCGCTGGAGGAAGGCGCCATGTTCCTGCGCGCGCACCTCGGCATCGACGTGCCGGCGTCTGCCGACGTTTCCGCAACTGCGTGAAGGAGTGCTCAAACCATGCCGATATTGCGCGTCAACGGTGTCGACCTCAGTGTCGCGATAGAGGGGACGGGACCGCCGCTGCTGTTTCTTCACGGACTCGGCGCGAGCGGGCGTGTGTGGTCGAAGGAGGTCGAGTCGCTCAGGCCGTACTTCACGACGGTCGCAATCGACGCGCGAGGTCATGGCCGATCGGCGCGTCCCGCGCACTATACGCTCGACGACCATATCGACGATGCCGCAGGCGTCCTCGATGTGCTCGGGATGACCGACACTCGTGTCGTCGGCTCGTCGATGGGCAGTTACGTCGCTCAGGGTCTCGCTGCGAGAGATTCCGCGCGCATTCACAGCCTGGCGCTCGTCGTGCCGAAGTGTCATGGCGAGACATCGTCATCGGCGCGGCTGATTGCGGAACATGCCGACGAGTTCAAGGGCCTGACGCATGACGAGCAGCAGGAATATCTGCTGAAGCTGTCCTTCGGCCCTTACGCAAGCGAGCCAACCAAGGCGGCGTGGATTAGCGAAGAGCGCCGCTTTCCACTGACGCCTCTTGAATGGGCCTCGGCCGCAGCGGCGTTGACGGGCTTCGATCTGAGGCCGGTGCTGCCGCGCATCAAGGCCAATACGCTGGTCATGTCCGGACGCTACGACCGGCTCAACACTGTGCAGGATGGTCAGGAGTGCGCGAGCCTGATTTCCGACGTTCAATTCGTCGAGATGAAGCGTTCAGGTCATTTCCCCAACGTCGAGGAACCGACGCTCTACATGACGTTGCTGCACGAATTTCTCGCAGGCTGGTGATGAGGCGTCTATCGAAACGAGAGATGTTGAAGTTCAAAAGAGGTCCATGTGCAAGAGTCGCAAGTTCAAGATCCCGAAGAGGTCGGGCGTGGGTTTTCAATTCTCGGGATGCTCGACACGCGTGCGAAGACACTCGCGGTGATTCGCGAAGCCGCGAGTCGTATCGAGCCAGGGATGACGGAAGACGATGCCGTTCAACTGACCAAGAGTTTGCTCGCGGACGCCGGGATGGCGCGCACATGGCATCCCGTCATCGTGCGTTTTGGCGCAAACACGGCGAGGCCGTTGACGGAGCAGCCAGCATCGCGCGTCGTGCTCGCGGAGAACGACATTTTCTTCATCGACATCGGTCCGCGTTACGGTGCATGGGAAGGCGATGCGGGCGACACCTTCGTGGTCGGCGATCATGCGGAGCATGCGCGTTGCGCGCGCGACGTCAAAGCGTTGTTCCATGACGTCCGTGCGTTGTGGATCAACGAGGGGCGCACGGGCGCTGAACTGTACCGACACGCGGCCGAGGCCGCGTCGCAGGCGGGTTGGCTCCTCGATCCCGTCGTTGCGGGCCACCGACTTTCGGATTATCCGCATGCCGCGATTCATTCGGGTCCCTTGGCGCGACTCGAGCGGCGTCCCGCCGCGATGCGATGGGTCGTCGAATGCCATATCCGCGACCCGCAGGGCAGATTCGGCGCGTTCTTCGAAGACATGCTGCTGCCCGACGAGTATTACGCGTAGCGCAAAGCAGAGTCGCGGTGTAAGACGTCGTAGCTACCCGTGGTATAGAAGGCAAGGGCTCAGAACATCTAGATTTGTTCGACGGCGGCCAACGCGTGCGGAGGCACGTCAGATTCTTGTGGCCGATAGAACCCATCGAATAATCCCGCGTGGCAACGATCGTCGGCGTCGCATTGATCCGGATATCGACAAGGGGACGGCGGTGTGAGTTTGCCAATGCAGGAAGGCGCCGTCGAATGCACAATCTTGCCGCCGTCCGCAAACGCTATACAGCTGACATGGACTCACGTCAGTCTTAGTGACAGCATAGGCCGAACCGCTGCGCCCGAAAGCTGGCATGGGTGACCGGACCACTCGGTTAGCCGCCGTTGCCTCTCTGGCAGCTCGACCGGCAGCTACGGGTCGGGCTGCGTCAGCCCGCTCTTCAAATTCATCGCCGGAAAGCGGCCAGTGGAATTCCGCTTCCCGGAAGCGGCCAGTCGGCAGTGCGTACTCACGACCCGAAGTGGACCGCAGATATGCTGAGACGGATGACCGCAAAGCTCTCAATACCGGTCCCTCCAAGCCGATCAAAAGAAACGATAGCTTGCATCGACGCCTCGATGTTGCGATATGCGTGCTGAAACAACATCTTCGAGCGCATCACACGCCGCACGGATGTTGTCGGGCCGAAGATTCGTTACGCTCAAAAGTAGGCCGTTCCTCGCGAGCTCTGTCCGCAGGTACCACGCAGACAGCGCTGACGGTGCAAGATTTTGCTTGCGCGCGGAATGTACGATTTCCAGGTCATCGACGCCATCAGGCAACTTGACAATCAACCCCAATCCCGATTCCACGACCTCCGTGAATCGCTTTCTGAGCAGTTCAACAGCGAGATGGCGGCGCTCAGCGTAGACCTTCTTCATGTGTCGGAGGTGGCGCATGAAGTGTCCATCTGCGAGAAACTCCGTTAGTGCCAGCTGTGTCGTCCTATTCGGAGCAGGTGCCATTACTGAAACTGTTTCGACAACGCGTTCGGCCAGTGCGCGCGGCGCGACGACGAAGCCGAGACCCAGCGCGGGGCTGATTGTCTTACTGAATGCGCCGATGTGGATCACGCGTTGCGCGCCATCACCAGCAGCCAGGGCGGGCGCCGCCCGTCCGACCAACTGTAGTTCGCCCAGGTAGTCATCTTCGATGATCCAGGCATCCTTTGCTTCAGCCCATTCGAGCAGGGTACGTCTTCTCATCGGCGAGAGGGCGACGCCCAGCGGCGCATGTTGGCCGGGCGTGACCAGCGCTAACGCGGCATGCGAAGCACGAGCGATGCCTTCCTCGACACGTAATCCCTCGACGTCTACGGAGATGGGGGCAACCGTAAGCCCCGCCAGCTCCAGAGCTTTCCTTCCGATCGGATAGCCCGGTTCTTCGATCCACGCGGTGCGACCGTGAGCTCTGAGCGCGATCAGTGTAAGCATCAGTCCGTGACGGTATCCACTGGTCACAATAACTTGATCGGGATGGCACTGAATCTGTCGGCTGATGGCCAGGTGACTGGCAATCTGTGCGCGCAAGTCGCGCTCGCCGCGAGGGTCGGCGTAGGTCGTGTATCCGGTCGCGTCCGCACGGACAGCCCGCGCTCGCATTCGAACCCAGACCTTGGCGGGGAATGCATCGTGAGCCGGTACGCCCATCTGGAACGGTAGTGGCGCGCTCGAATACGGTCGTGTAAAGGCATCCAGTGGCCCATCGAGCGGAATCTCGGTCGCGGTTGGCGCTGGAGGAAGTTGCGCGCAGACGCGTGTGCCGGCGGAGCCTGCGCCGACCACTAGCTTCTCGGAAGCCAGCCGCTCGTAGGCCACCAGAATCGTTCCGCGCGCGACGCCGAGCTGCGCAGCGAGATCCCTTCCAGAGGGTAACCGTCTTCCGGGTTGAAGACGGCCGTCGACAATCGCTTGCCTGAGGCTCGCGTAGATCTGCTCGCCAATGGGCGCCGCCGCAGTACGGTCTATCTCGATCGCAAGCGTGGGCATAGTCTTTGGCTCAGTCATTTCGCCAATTCTTGGGCCTGTTGTCCGTAATCTCGGGCTAGTAACGTCGCGTTATGTCATGAGTCACGCGCGAAGGGGAAGTAACCAACCCGCGACCGTGACGCAAGAGACGTTATTTTATGGCCAAACGGCAAAGGACGAAGATGACACGCTTGAACTGGAGCGAGATCGCCCCGGACGGCGCGAAAGCGCTTTTCGGTGTCCATCACTATGTGACCAAAAGCACCAACCTGCCCGAGGAACTCATTCATCTCGTGTTCCTCCGTGTTTCACAGATTAACGGATGTGCCCATTGCATCGACATGCACAGTCGCGATCTTAGAAAGACGATGTCCATCGACAAGGTGACGCTGGTGCCGGTGTGGGACGAAGTCCCGCACCTGTTCTCCGATCAGGAGCGCGCCGCCTTGGCTTGGGCCGAAGAGGTGACTCTCGTCAGCGAAACGCATGCTTCAGATGAAGCCTATGCGGCGGCCTCGGCGGCGTTCTCGCCGAAGGAACTTGTCGACCTCACGATAACGATTGCCGCGATGAACGCCTTCAACCGTCTCGGCGCCCCATTCCGACTCCCGGTCGCCGCCAGGACGTGAGTTCACAGAGGCATCGGACGCCGACGCTATCCAACTAAATCCGCGCTGTGTCGTCAAGCCAATGGATACGGTTAATTGCCGCAGCGGCTGCTGAAAATACATCAGCCAGTTGCGACCTCATGTAGAAGGGGCGGGGCAGATACCGGAGGTCATGTGCACCCGCCGTTTCCAGGCTAAGGCTCGGTCCATAGCGTCCGAGCCAATCGAATCTGACCGGCGGTCATCCGCCAGGAAATGGTCACTCTCCTGGCGTCTTGTGCGGCCGCTTCTGGGCCGCGTGGAGGCAATGCCACCTGAGATCTGCTAACCGAAGACCGGCCATTGAGCGAGGGCGGACGAGGCCTCGGTCAGCCAAACTGGACGACGACCTCGACCGGCCGCTCATGGCCGAACCCGGAAACCCGAGGTCACCTCGAACACCGCGATCCCTAGTTGAAAGCCGAACTTGCGTAGACGACGCTTTGCGGCCAGTCCAATTTCCCGGAAGCGGTCGGTCAGGAGCGGTTTGGCGCGTGCGTTGCGCAGACGTCAACAGGAGTTCTCGATCTGCGAGAGTTCAGTCGCGATGTCACCGAGAATGCGCAACGCAATAAACGGGTCTTTCGCCACGCGTTCCGGCTCGACGACAAGCAGATGCGCGTAGCCGTCTGCCACCTTGCCACGAGTTCCTTCAATGACCAGTCCAATCACGGTACGGCTTGCACTTCCATCAAGCAAGGCAAGCAGAGCCGCGTGGAATTCCTCATTGAACGCGGAAATATGTTGAAGCTGCTTTGCTTCCCAATTCGAAGCGAGCCACGCGAGGTTTTCTCGCAACCGTTCGGTTATCTGAATTGGCATTCCGCATTTTCCTTAAGGTGATTCCCTCTCCCGGCCACCTCACTGGTGACTCAACCCGTCGGATTGTCGGCAATGTGCCCGGCGGTGTCGAGTGTGTGGACATTGCCGACTTGTGCCTCATGTGATTGGCCCTGGGCGACCCAGAGTGTGTGAAAACGCATTGATCGCCTAAACTGAATCAACGCATTGAGCCCGGGTGACTCATGAAGCGATTCGTTGAAGGCGATGACCGCAAGCAGGTCGCACTACTTCCAGAATGCGTCGATGACTACATCGGACAGGACAACCCGGTCAGGGTCATAGACGCCTTCGTCGACGAACTGGATCTTGCAGAACTCGGTTTCGACGGTACCACGCCGGCGATGACGGGCCGCCCGTCCTACCATCCGGGTGTGATGCTGAAGATCTATATCTACGGCTACCTGAACCGGATACCTTCCAGCCGGCGTCTTGAGCGTGAATGCCAGCGCAACGTCGAGTTGATGTGGCTAACGGGACGTCTGGCTCCGGACTTCAAGACGATCGCCGACTTTCGCCGTGACAGCGGCGCAGCCATTCGCAATGTATGCCGGCGTTTCGTCGAACTGTGCCGTGGGTTGAAGCTGCTGTCCAGTGACATGGTGGCCATTGATGGTAGCAAGTTCAAGGCGTCAAACAGCCGCGACAGGAACTACACGGCTAGCAAGATCGACAAGCGTCAGCAGCAGATCGAAGAAAGCGTGCAGCGGTATCTCGACCTGATTGCAACCGCAGACCGGACCAGTCCAACAGGTTTCGATGTGAAGACCGTTCGCCTATACGAGAAGATCGCCCGCTTGCGTCAGCAGATGCGTGAGCTCGCACAGATCAGGAAGCAATTAGAGAAGCAACCGGACAAACAGCTGTCGATGACGGATCCCGATGCACGCTCCATGGCAACAAGCGGAAAAGGCTCCGGCATAGTGGGCTACAACGTTCAGGCAGCCGTAGACACGAAACATCATCTGATCGTTGAGCACGAGGTAACCAATGTCGGAAACGATCACGGACAACTGAGCAGAATGGCGATAGCTGCGAAGGACGCGATGGGCAGATCGAAGCTGAAGGTGGTGGCTGATCGGGGTTACTTCAGCGGGCCAGAGATACGTGCATGCGATCTGAACGACATCAGTGCGTATGTTCCCAAGCCACTCACCTCTGCATCCCGGAAGAAAGGCCTCTTCACCAAAGCCGACTTCGTCTACGTGGCAAAAAGCGACGTGTATCGATGCCCTGCGGGCGAGCGAGCCATTCATCGATTTACGACCGTTGAGCATGACATGAATCTGCGGGTTTATTGGCCAAGTGCCTGCCCGCGTTGTCCTATGAAGGAGCGATGTTCACCCAGCGACTATCGCCGCATCCGACGCTGGGAACACGAGAACACATTGGAAGCCATGCAGCGCCGGCTTGACCGGAAACCCGACGCAATGACCATCCGCCGAAGTACCGTCGAGCATGTCTTCGGTACGCTGAAGCACTGGATGGGTCCTGCACACTTCCTGACCAGGACGCTCAGGCGAGTGAGTACGGAGATGAGCCTTCAGGTGTTGACCTACAACCTGAAGCGGGTCATGAACATACTTGGCATTGCGGGGGACGTTGAAGGCCATGAAGATGGCCGGAAGCTAAAGCCCCGAGGGGCTTTGTTGGGCTCGTGATGTTCGATTAGTGCAAACTCGTCGTATCAACCTCGATCAACCTGACCGGCAATCACCCGCTTAGCGGTAGAAATGGAGTTTCCACACACTCTGGACCCATAAGAGACAACGATCTTTCTACAAAGCGGCCATTAGACTCGGCGACGTTTGCGACTCAAAGCAGGAGCAGCAGCGCACCGAAGAAAAACAGGAAAAATCCCGTAGCAAACTGGGCTTGGAGAAAGCCGCGCCATCCTGGATAGCCATATGGCACCGGTTGGGAGTATCGGGTCGGGATTGGCAGGCGCAAAAGCCAAGTGCGCAAGGCGTGTGTGAGCGCGAGCACGCCCCCGGCCAGGATAAAAAGCGAAAACGTCCGAGGCGTATCGAACGGAATCGGAATGTCAAATACTTGCATCACAGTGGGCACAAGCGCGCCTAGTACTAAAAGTCCGCATAGCAAACGATAGAGCGGAGTAAGGCTCGTCTTTAACCACGTTGGCGCATTGCTCTTGCCTTGAGGTGGAGGCGTCCAGGTCATTCTGTTTGGCGGATGGGGTCCGTGCGTGGGGACGGGATTTGGCCGTGATTGAATTTAACCTCATCTCGCGGTCCATCGCCTGATTGTTTACGATTCCGGGATTCCCGTCGAGTGTCCAATTCTGGCCGCTCGAGGACGGTTACTCCTCGAATGGGCCAGCTTCAAACGTTGCTCTTCCATTGGCGTACTCTCGACTCCATATGTCTCGAGGATCATCTCCTGAGCCCTTGACAGCGAAAGAAGCGTTTTGCAGGCACTGCGCCAACTTGGCGAAGAGAGCAATGATTGACCAGCTATCCAGAAAGAAGAGGGTTGATGTCGGTAGCGCAGATTGACATGCCTCGAACAAGTTGCTCAAGACGTCGTGACTCAACGCTCGTTCATCGAGAAATTCAAGGAGTTCCTGCCGTGATCCAACTGCATCCAGTGGCTCGCCGTCAAAGGGATAAACCCAGACCTGTGTATGAAAGCTCATATCGACTCACGCAGCATAATCTTCGGAAAAGTTCGAGCGCCTGCGCTCTAGGCAGCGCACTATTGTCGACGATCCAGCGGGGTATGTCGAATGGCCGAAACCGGCCGTTAATTGCCAATCGGTGTGCAATCAACGAAATCATTCCGCGAACGGCAACACACGACCCGTTACTGCCGGTCGGCCCGTCTCTATTCTAGGGGCAGGTATTAGCCTGGAACGGCCATTCGATACCGTCGCTCGAAGATATGTCGTCAGCGATATCCCGAGCAGCGTACATGAACTGAACCGCACATGTATCGCTGCGGCACAGCGCATGCCCGTAGACCCGTTTATAAACCCGCGTACACCATCTTCGTGAACTGATCGCCGTTGAACACGAAATTGCCCCATTTGGCATCGAAGACGGCCGTAGGTTTAGCAGCGACGATTTCGTCGAGCGATTTTCCCTGTTGCTTCAGCGCGGCCACGTTGTTGCGGACGGTGACCAGCATGTCGCGGAATTCGATCAACTGAGCGCGCGTGCCGACAGGTCCGTGACCGGGAATGACGATCGTGCGATCGGTGGTCCGCGCGACAGCCTCGTTGGCCCAATGGATCGCGCCGTCAATGTTGCCGCCGTCTTCATTGTCGATATACGGGTAGATGCCATTCCAGAAGGTGTCTCCCAATGCGAGTACATCCGCCTTCCTGAAATAGACCCATAGGTCGCCGTCGGTATGACCACCGCCGAAGTTTTCCACGTCTATTTTGGTACCTGCGAACGTAAAGGTCTTCTTGTGATTGACCAATAGCGTCGGGCGGGCTCCTACTGGAACCGGGTAGAAAGTCCAGTTCCATGCATTGACGTGTGTCGTTTCGCTCAGATGCTTCAGCGTATTCCCGTGCGAAATGATGGTGGCCCCAGCCGCATGCATCCATCCATCGCCATCGGTGTGATCCCAGTGCCAGTGCGTGTTCACCACATATTTCATCGGTGTCGAACTGATGTTGTCGAATGCCGCCTGCAGCTTTGCTTGTGACTTGCTGATGCCGGCGTCGACGAGGAACTTGCCTTCCTTTCCGGACAGAACGGTAATGTTGCCACCGGAGCCCATCACCACCGTGATGTTTCCGCGCAAAGGCTGAATGGTGAGATCCGAATCAGCACGTCGCAGGTATCGGGCGCCTGCACCCGTATGGAAATAGTCATCGGGCGTCGCAGTTTGGCTGCCGGAAGATAGCGCCGGCTGGGAGGCTAGTAGTGAGCCCGCGGCAATGGAGATCGATATAAATAACAACCTGCTCGATCTTTTCACGATTGATTTGAGCTTGAGGTGTTGGTTCATGTCGCTTCCTTTGTTTGGTTGAGCAAATCGACTTGCCTGCATAACGTGCAACTTCCTTTGTGCGGTGGGGCGTATTAGCGAGGTGCGAGGAATGGCGTCAGCACCAGCGTTACGACTGCGATGATGAAAGCAAGGCAGATTGGGGCGCTAAAGGAACCCGTGAAATCTCGCAGTGCACCGACTATGAGAGGCCCGGCGGCGGCCACCAGGTAGCCGACGGTCATGACAAACGCGTTCCAAGACTCGACTTCATCGGGTGCGTGGACGTTATCAAGCGGCAACGTCATGCCGAGCGTAAAGCCGCCTCCCAGGCCGAATGCAGCAACGGCCACCCAAACATGAGGCATGACTAGCGGGCGCACTGCCAGCGCCAGCGTCCCGATTCCCATGAGCGCCGCACAAGCCGCGAGCCATCCCCGCCGGTCGTGGGCGCGGCTCAGCGAACCGAATACCGGAATCGCAAGGGTGAACGAGATCGTGAACGTTGCGAGCAACAGACTGGCCGATACAGCGGAAAATCCTCGCTCGATGTATATCGGTGCAAGCCACGCCAGGAATGCGAAGAACAGAAAGTTATCGCAGGCAAAGAACAATGCAATTAGCCACGCCGACCGGCTGGTTAGCGGCAACGGCGCGCCGCGCGTAGCCCTGGGCGTGGCGCGCTGGACCTGAGGCTTTTCCTGAATCAATATGACAAGCGCCGCACCTGCCGCGATCAACGCGACGGGCGTCCAGATGCCCGTCCCCAGCCGCCAGCCGTTGGCGCCTGACAATGCCGCGACGGTGCCCGTCGCGGCAGCAGAGACGGTGCTACTGAACGCCAACGCGGTCGCATAGAGGCTCATCATCAACGCGACCTTTGCTGGAAAGCGCGACTTGATCAGCCCGGCGAACAGCGTTCCAGCCACGGCGATTCCGGCTCCCACACCGACAGTACTCAGAAAAAGAACCGGGACGCTCGCGGCGAATGGACGCGCGACCATCGAAACGAGCAGAACGACCAGAGACGCTAACAGAACCCTGGTTCTTCCAAATTGCTTTGCCATCCATGCGCTCGGGATTGCGAGCAGCCCCATCAGCAGGATAGGAATCGTCGTCAGCAAGGACGCTGCTGCATGAGAAAGCGAAAACGCGCGGCTGATCAGCGGCAGCACGGGACCAATCGACGCGATTCCGGGCCTTAGCGCCATCGCAATGACGATCATCGCAACGACGAGCATGAGCGCGTCGTTGGTATTCGGCGGTTTTTCGCAAACGATCCCGGCGTCCTGAGCGCCCCTCGGAAAGCGATTTGTCGAGCCAGCATGGCCCTCGCTGCAACGATGTGTAGTCCGTTCTGCGGTTTCCGACATGTCAAATCCCGTTTGTCATCCAATCTGAGAGAAGATTCGTCAAACGAAGACTGCATCAGTCGATTGGTGGTGTCCAAGACTGGTTCGTTATTGTTTCTATAGGGGATGGCAATAGTAAAGAGGCGACGCGAGCACTTTTCCAATCGCTAACGTCGCCGTTTGCTTTAGTTCGCTGCGGGGAAGTCGAGCGTCGTATCGTTGATGCGGTTGAACAGATTGGTGAATGCAATGCTGGCTATCGCCATCGTGACATCGACGATTTGCGTATCGGTGAGGCCAGCCAGTTTGATCGCCGTAACGGTATCTGCGTTGACCGTGCCGCTCGTTGTCATCAGATGCGACACGAACGATGCCAACGCATCGCTGCGTGCGTCGCCCGACGGCTTGGCCTGGCGCAAAGCCACAATCGCGTCGGCAGTGAGACCGATTTTTTTGCTCATCAGCGTGTGGGCGGCCAGACAATAATCGCAGCCCGTCGTTTCACTGACGACGAGTTTTACGACTTCGATATCCCGCATGCTAAGGCTGCATCTTTTAAGCGACGCTTCGAGACTCAGCACTGCCTCCAGTGCAACCGGACTATTCGCGCCGATTCCGATGTATGAATTCGGCACCTTGCCGACAGTCGCGGTGACTCGTTGGAATAGCTCGGCCGCGTGGCCTGTGGCTTCTGACATTGCAATGGTACGGAGACGAGGCATCAAGGTTTCCTTCAGGGAGTGGGAAATAAGCGAAGGCGTGCGAGCAGAAATACGCCGGTAAGCGTCGACGTACCCAGCGCGATGGCGAGCACGAAACGCCAATCGGCTTGCGGCATGATTTGCGGCAGAAGGCTCACGGCCAAAGCGGGCGGAAAGTGAAATCGCAGCGCACGCAACGTCAGGATTCCGGCCGCCAGGGAAATCGCAACGGACAGTGGGCCGGGACCGAACACCAGAACCATGGCAAGGCCCACGCCTGCGGTCATCGTGCAGACTGGCGGCAACGTCAGGGGCCGCTTTGCCCATGGACGGAGATTGCCGTGGATGAAGATTTCGCATGCGATCATCACAAGCGGGGGAAACAGGACCAGCCGCAGACCGATAGCGGCTGCGAGTCCATACACCAGCAACAGACACGCGATGAAACAGGAGACGCGCGTCCACTTCATGAGCCTGGCTCCTCGCCCGGAATCATCGGCTTGCGCGACGGCGGTGAGCGCGGGTGCGTGACGATCGTCATCCGAAGTCAGCACGCGGCCGTAGATCGTAGAGACGAGCGCCAGAAGGATCGTCACGGCAGCGATGGAGATGGGGTACCACCAACTCGTGATCCCGAACACGAGCGGCAGAAACGCTGCGGAAATGGACGGCATGATGGGCGAACGCAGCAGACCGATGATCAGGATTGCGCCGGCAATGGTGATCGCCACCGACCACAGGCCGTACGTCATGACTTGCGTGACGACAGTGCCCATCGCTGCCGTCAAGGCGGGAGTCGTCGCCAGCATGATGGGCGAGCGCGCCCACGTGCCCGATGGACGCGTGAACACGTCGTAGCTCAACGCGGCCAGTTCGGGGAAAAGCACGTAGAACGCGCCCGTCACAATGGCCGCTTTCGCGACTACTGCCAGAAGCACGATCGAAAGCGCGGCGCCCAGTATCGATGCATCGGCGATCGCGCTTTGCCTGTCGCGGCGTACGGACATGCTCATCAGGAATGAAACCCCTATCGGCTGAAGTGGCCTGATGATAGAGCAGTTGAAAATGTGCGAATATCCGCAGATCCGCAATCCAACCTTGAGAAATTGCACAGATGCCCGATTGGGAGAACCTTCGCTATTTCCTGGCTGTCGCTCGCATTGGGACGCTATCGGGCGCTGCCCGCTGCCTCAAGGTCGACCACGCGACCGTCAGCCGGAGATTGAGCGCGTTGGAGAGCGAGATCGATACCCGCCTGATCGAACGTCAGCCGAAGGCGTGCACGCTCACGCCGATCGGGCAGCGCGTGTTTGAACTGGCGCAGGAAATGGAAGAAGGCGCGCATGCTATCGAACGATTCCTCGACGCGAGCCGTTCGCCTTTGAGCGGCAAGGTCACGCTGAGCGCACCGCCTGTGCTGGTCGCCAATTTTCTGGTGAAGCATCTCGCCGTCTTTCGTCGCGCCAATCCTGGCGTGCAACTGTCGGTTTCGGGCGACGCACGTCGGGTTTCCCTCAGCCGAAGGGAGGCGGATGTCGTCCTGCGGCTGGCTCGACCCGAAGAACCCAACAGCGTTGCGCGAAAGCTGGGGCGCGTGTCGTTCGGTCTGTACGCAAGCAAGGACTATCCGCATTTGCGCGACGCGTCTGCGTGGGAGTTCATTGCCTACGACGCCGGCTTCGAGGGCGTAGCACAGCAGAAATGGTTGATGAGCATTGCAGGCAAGCGGCCGATAGCGTGCGAAATCAGCGACATCAATGGCCATCTGGTAGCGGCGCGGGCAGGCGCCGGCGTGGCGGGCCTGCCTGATTTCCTCGCGAATGCTGACGCGAAGCTGGAGCGCTTGACGCACGTCGGCCCTGCGTTCTCACGGGACATCTGGATGGCCGTGCATCGGGATCTGCGCCGTGCGCCGCAAATACGGGCGGTCATGGATTTTCTGGTGAAGACGGTAGCGGACAATCCAGCCTTTGCGTAGACGGCTCAATCGTAAGCACGAGCTTTAGCACACCGAATCGAGAATTATTTTCGGATATCGGCAGTTGATATCGTCCGTGATTCTGCATCAGGTGCGGAGGAACTACCGCTTACGGTCAATCCGCGCACGTCTCACGCATGGCTGCGCTTGCGGAAAACTGCGCTTGCGCTCCCGTGCAATCGCCCTCCACGAACGGCGCCTATCCTTGAATCGGACAGAACCCCACGGGGGTCGTGTCCCAACAGACCAAGGAGACAACCGTGCAAATGGCCACAGTAGCATTTGAGACCAAGGCGAGGCACCCATGCGGGACCGATCTTATCGAGCGCGGCCGGCAGTTTATCCTTTGATTTACTGACGCTTGGCGACTTCTGCTTGCAGCATAGAGCGGCAATACTGCCACCGAACGGGTTGCACCACGAGTTCCGTGTCGGCTCGACGCAGATAGCGTGCATTGCGCGAGAACAACTGCCGCATGCCAATCACCGCGCCTAAAGGGTCGGCCTAGGACGTCAGCACCACCGGGAATTCAGAATGATGCTGCACAAGTTCAAGCGCTCGAAGCGCGGGTCCTTGTACGCCAGAAAGTCGTCATTGAAGGTGCCGAATGTAGTGCCCGGGCGATGCTTCATGCCGTCGTAGAAGGCATCGATCATCTGCCCGGCGAAATCAGCACCGCGCGGATAGCCCGCGACCACCGCTGCACGCTGTTCCTCCGTAAACGCATCGAAGCCTCGTCCCGCCACGTCCATTCCAGCCCCGGCTTGCACAAGCGCGATTTCACCATGCATGTGCTCGGGAATGCCCGGCGTCGTATGGAGCGCCACAGCGGTCCACACTTTCGCTACGTCAGCCTCGTCAACATGATGGCTGCGCAGGAAATCGCGCGCGGCGTTGGCGCCGTCTACTTCGAAACGCAGTTCGCTTTCGCGATAGGCCGACGTCAAACCGATATCGTGGAACATGGATGCAACGTAGAGCAATTCCGGGTCGAAGGCGACGCCGTTTCGTTTTCCCAGCAGTGCACCCCATAGGTAGACGCGTGTCGAGTGATTGAACAGCAGTTCGCTTTCGGTGTCGCGAATGAGCTGCGCGACCTCCCGCGCGAGCTGGCTGTTGGGAATGACGACGCCGGGCATGTCGTTCGCCGGCGCTGTTTTATCGTGCTTCATCGGGTTCCTCAAGCTGGAGATAGCGTGCGGTTTCCGCGACACGCATGACTTCGGGACCGCGCCGCGTGGTCCGCTGATGCCGCATGGCATTGTCTGGCGGCGCTACTCCGGGAAAGTTACGCTTCCCTTGAGTCATGCAAAAGACCCAAGATCGAACAATCCGAATGTACTATCGCGTTCATGACAAAGCTTTCTATCGGCCTCGATCGCGCCGGACGCATCCCTCTATCGGCGCAAATTTACGGCTCGATTCGAGATGCGATCGAGTCGGGCCAGCTTGCCGCCGGCGCGCGGCTGCCCTCCTGGTCGGATCTGGCCGCCCAACTCGGCGTGGCCCGGGGCACCGTGCGGGCCGCCTATGAACGTCTGATCGACGAGCAGTTCGCGATCGGCCTGGGTGCGGCCGGCACCCGCGTAGCCGAGCGCCCGTCGCCAACGACGACCGGATGGTCTCCCGAGACGCCGCCGCTGCCCGATCTGTTCTACGACTTCAACGCAGCGCCTTTGGCGTTTCAAATGGGTGTGCCTT
>BBSL01000289.1 GCA_001319865.1 Burkholderia sp. E7m39
CCAGCAGGCGCCGCTCGGGATGACGATGTCCCTCGCTCGACGGATTTCACTGCTCGGTTGGGCCAGACAACACGACGCCTGGATCGTCGAAGACGATTACCTCGGCGAGTTGCAGCTGAACGGACGGGCCGCACCGGCATTGGCCTCGCTGGATCAGGATGGACGTGTGCTGCACGTCGGGACCTTCAGCAAGACGATCAGCCCGGCACTGCGCCTGGGGTTCCTCGTTGTCCCGCCGGCCATGGCGCGGCACTTCGGCGACGTTGCGGCGTGCCTCGCGCCCGCCCCCGCTGCATCCGTGCAGCACGCCGTGACCGAGTTCATGCACGACGGACACTATCTTCGCCATCTGCGGCGGATGAAACGTCTCTACGCTGCGCGGCAGGAGGCTCTCGTTCGTTGTCTGAAGGAGCAGGCCTCGGAATCGCTCAGAGTGCAGGCCGCCGCCGGCATGACCGTCGTGGCCGCGCTTTCCCAATCCGTATCGGATGTCGAGATCGCTCTGCGGGCGCGAGCTTTCGGGCTGGCCCCAGTTCCTCTCTCACCGTGGTATGCGAGCGATCCGGGGCAGCAGGGGCTACTGCTCGGCGTGACGAACTTGGATGACAGAACGCTGCCGGCCAACTGTTCCCGCCTGCTGGAACTCGCTCGCGGGCGCCACTGACGGACCAATGACACCTACTTTGCCATCGCTTCTTGGTACAGTGAAAATGTTCATTCCTGGTGCTTTTGCGTGCCCGCATGTCACACGACAATGCGAAAGCACAAAGGAGCCCGACATCCATGAACATTCAAACCATCGCAAGAGCCGCCTGCACAGCCATGGCCTTCGCCATCGCCGTGCCCGCCGCGGCGCACGGTGCGGCTGAAACGGTCACACCAAACTTTCAGCACGCCATTCCCAACATTCCGGGCAAGTCGTTGACCGCCGTCGTCGTCGATTACGCACCGGGTGCCGCGTCTTCAGCGCACAGGCATGCGGGCTCGGCCTTCATCTATGCCTATGTCGTATCGGGCGAGATCGAGTCACAGGTCGATGACGGTCCGAAGCGTGTCTACCATGCCGGCGAAAGCTTCTTCGAGGAGCCCGGCGCCGTTCACCGTACAAGCCGCAACGCAAGCGAAACGACTCCCGCAAAGCTGCTCGCCGTGTTCGTCGCGGACACCAACGACAAAGTGCTGACCACCCCCATCAAGTAACCCACCCCCTCAAGGAGTCACCTCATGAGCAAGCGCCTCGACTACACACAGATTGCGCCTGCGGGCGTCAAAGCCCTTGGCGGCGTCTATGGCTACGTCCTGCAGAGCGGCCTGTCACCGGTTCTCGTCGACCTGGTCTACCTGCGCGTTTCGCAGATCAACAACTGCGCCTATTGCCTCGACATGCATACACGCGACCTGCTGAAAAAAGGCGTAAAGATCGAAAAACTGGCCTTGGTGCAGGCGTGGCGGGAAGCAGGCGATCTCTTCGACCTCCGCGAGCGCGCAGCACTCGCATGGGCCGAATCGGTCACGCTGGTGGCGCAGACCGGCGTGCCGGACGCCACCTACGAGGTTGCCCGCGCCGTGTTCAACGAACGCGAACTGGTTGACCTGACCATCGCCATTAGCCTGATGAACACGTATAACCGTATGGCAATTAGCTTCCGGAACACGCCACAGGCCGTGATGGAAACGTAAAGGCATTGCGGGTTTTCACACCGAAAAGCGCCTGGACTTCGACATACGCCAGGCACGATTCTCTGACGCAAGTCTGCAGCCGCTTCATGACAACTACAGGC
Organism: Burkholderia sp. E7m39; assembly: GCA_001319865.1. GTDB lineage: Bacteria > Pseudomonadota > Gammaproteobacteria > Burkholderiales > Burkholderiaceae > Paraburkholderia > Paraburkholderia bengalensis. Next base: position 1,782 of record BBSL01000289.1, read on the forward strand.
GATCGCGATTCGTCGTTCACCGTGCTGAAGGATCCCACGCGTCAACGCGTGTAATGTCCGCTCGACGGTCATCGGCACTGGTCTTGGCGGAGGTAGAACAGTTGCGGGGAAATGTCATGGCTATCGCTCGCCGGACGGGACGGCCGCAGAAGTCTGCATGTTGAAAGGAATTGGACTATGAAGATCGCTCGCTTTGTGAGTACGGCTTGCGCCGTGCTTTTAATCTTGGTGCTAGGTTACGTTCAAACGTCGAACGTGCGTGCCGCCGTCCGGGCGCCTGCGCCGGACCATCAAAGTTCGGAAACGGCCGATAGAACGCCCTACATAGCGATCCCCGATAGCAAATTGGCACGCGACGCTGCTCAATACATACGTGACTCGGAGGGAGAGTTCCTCTTCGAGCATTCGACGCGGGTATATTATTGGGCTGCCTTAACTGCGCAACGAAGTGGCGTTCCTTACGACCCGCAGCTTTTGTACGTCGCGGCAATGTTCCACGATTACGGCTTGACGGAGTATTACGCTCAGAGCCATCTGCGATACGAGGTCGATGGTGCGAACGCTGCTCGCCAATTCCTGCGGAGCCACGGCGTATCGGAAGCCGCGAGCGAGCAAGTCTGGCTTGCGATTGCGCTGCATACAACGACCGGTATCCCTGCACAGGTTTCACCGCTGGCAGCTCTTGTTGCTCAGGGAGCGAACATGGATCTGGTTGGCGCCGGCTACGACGATTTCACCGCCGAGCAGCGAGACGCCGTTGAGATGGCATACCCTCATCCGCAAGACTTTGCCGAGGTCTTCATGCGTACCCTTTACGAAAGCCTCAAGCATCGGCCTGAAACCACTCAGGGCACCGGCTTGGCGGATGTAATGGCCTATGAGGATCCCCACTTCGTCCGAAGAGACTTCAGCGCTCTCATGCGCAACTCTCATTGGGCCGCAAGAAAATGAGCATCCAACTCGGGGGCACCGGCTGCACCTCACCCATGGCCCAACGCTTTCGCTCTTCCTTGTCCTTAAGGCCCAGTTGACTGCTGGACGCTCACCACCTCAAACTTGGTTTATCCAAGAAGTACCGACCTGAAGGTGAAGCTTTCCAGGTTCCCTAAATCAGGTGACCTTTAGAACGAACACTCACCAGCCACCTTAAGGTGATGTTTTCCAGGAGATCCAAACCAATAGTTCAGCCACCGCACGCGAGTGTCTCTGCCCAGTCAAATCCCTCGTTTGTACCGAGATATTTGAGAGCACAAACGACGTCACGACGAAGACAATGGTCTGCTAGGGTCTGGAGCACGAGCGGACGTATATTGCGTAGCATGCCTATCACCTCGCCAGCGTTTTCCTTCTGATTGTCGCTGCCATCAAAGGTCGAGAGATACTCTAGCGCTGCGCGCTCCGGAACCGATACTGGGATCCCCGGGTATCGGTATGGCAATCGTGATTGCCCGAATCGCGCGTCGAGCCCCGCATCGAACAAAGCTCCGTGCTCGTAACTGAGAATCAGCACTTCTTCAACCCATGCCGGGAAAGTCCAAGGCGTATCCCCCCAGAGATCGATTCGCTCGCGCACATACACGAAGTGCCGGATACCGTGAAGGTCGAGGGCCGCTCGACCGCTGATATGCAAACCGGCCACCCTTTGACATACATACTTAACGGCGCCTTCGGATGTCGGCTTGTCGCCCCGCATGAGGAATGCATCAAATGAAAGTTCTCGCAACCACCCCGCACGGACAAGTTTGCCAAGATCATCCTCGCCGATGCCGTAGCGGGTGAGTTGGTCCCGCCCCAAGGGCTCACCACGCGGGACATAATCCATCAACAACTGCACAACCTTAATCAAATCTGTCATGTCCGCGTCTCTGCGTGGCGACTCAAGAGTCCGTTAACCGCACGCCGCCAGGATCAATGCAGTCGAAGCGGAGTTCATCTTCCCATTGCACATTTTCCGGAGGTGAGGAAAACCAGGAGAAGCATGATCGTTGACGTCCTTGTCGATCAACAAATACGTAAGATTTGAAGTCACTTCCCGGATCTCGATAACTTTGCAGCGCGACAATCTCTTCAAACCTCGGCAAGGCATCGCGATCACCGTTTGACAGCGAGACATGAAAAACCCGACAGCAAGTGGTCCCGAATTCCCTCACCACATTAATCAGTTCTTCGGGCGAACATACGAGAACACTGCGAATCGCCTGATCCCTGTCGCCAGATCCCCAAAACAAATCAATGAGAAAGATCGGTGACTCGCCTGTCAGCCCCACGCAACGTAGCGGAAGGTTAGGCGCGACCAATCTTCGCTTTCCGGGATTTGTATCAGCCCACTGCGAGTTGGTTAAAAGCATCGTTAGTCCACTGAGAAGGTGATTTTGTAGATTATATCCCGTGGACCATCAATCTCAACGTCGGCAGCCTTCAGGCTATGAAGAGACGCGACTATGAGACGCTGAAACAGCACCTCGCAACTAACCTAAGGACATTCAGGCGGGACATGCGACTTTCGCAAGAAGCGCTGAGCCTGAACGCGGATGTAGACAGAACTTACGTCAGTCAGATTGAACGGGGTATTAAAAATCCATCTCTCCTAGTCCTATCATCGCTCGCGGACGCGCTTGAGAAGGATGTCAGCGAGCTTTTATTGCCGCCATCGATTCCGGAAGGCAGGTCGAAACAAAGGTAGCGCGCTTTTTTGCTTTGGAAGTCCTGCCCAGGAACTGCAAGCCAGCCGACAACCTTGACCAGAACACACTGGCTGAACCAACATGATCACAATCTTGTGCGCTGGAAGATTCAGCGTATGCCGGAGAATTCGTACACTGTCGGCGAATACAATTGCAAACACATGTCTGCACCCGCTTCGCCACAAAGCGCACTCGAGCCTCAGATCGAAAAAGCGTCGCCAATTGCGAGACGGACGCGTCTGGTGGCGACCTCCCGGATCTTCTCACCGATCCTGTAATTCCTCACCATTGTTTTTCCGTAGATCTACAACCGTGGTCGGCGATACGACCGGCTTGCTAAGTGAAGACTGTGATCTGGAGTGCAGACTAAAGTCCTTGGATCAGATCTTTACAAAATTCGGACAATCCGATCGCAGAGTGCGCAAAGCATTGTGCCAAACAGCCTCGGAGCGGACGTTTCACGATGCGAAATTTTTAGTGGCTTTTCAATTGTGCATCTAAAGCCATTTGTATTAAGTGACGCTTCAATTGTGCACCGTCAGTTCGCTCAGAACTTCATGCGCAACTGAAAGCCGATCGTGAAAGGCAGGTTATCCGACGGAATGGGCGGAATCAGAATGAAGTTCACGCCGACACGCTTGTACTCGGTCATCACGATAGGCGCGGCAACCGGCCCGATCGTATGGTTGTGGCCGAGGCCCCAGTCGCCATAGTTGTAGCCGGAGATGACGCCGCCCATCACGGCGAGGCGGACGAAGCCCCAGTGCACGAACTCGGGCGCCCACACGCCGCCGCCATAGAACGATGGACGGCGCAACGAATTGCGAAAGCCACCCGCTGTCAGCGCCCACTGACCGTTGAGCCAGCACTCGACGCCGAGACCCGGATTGAACTGCTCGAAGTGCGTGTCGGGATCGGGATTGATGTGATACGAGCCGAGCATGGCATCGACCCACACGCCGCCACCGCACCAGTCGGCCGCATGCGCGCCCGACGCCGCCACCAACCCGACGCCCGCAACAGCACTCGCCACGCATGCATGACGTATCTTGTTCTTGATCCTTCGAAACGGCATGGGCTCTCCGCAACCGGTCGCGCGCCGGCGTCTGATCTCGCGATTAGTGTCGAATTGCTCTCCAGTCGCGCACTCTACCCCACAATTCCTACAGTTCAAGTGGAGTGTGCGCTCGGACGACGACGACGCGTCTGCAGACGGCAACGATAGCCAACGAACGATTGCAGCATGGTGAACCCGCCGTGCGCGCGTTCACCTGCGATGCGGCTTGCGAATCAGAGACCGAGGTCCGACATGCCCGGATGATCGTCGGGGCGACGGCCGAGCGGCCAGCGATACAGACGGTCCTCTTCGCGGATCGGCTTGTCGTTAATGCTCGCGTGACGGAAGGCCATCAGTCCGTTCTCGTCGAACTCCCAGTTCTCATTGCCATACGAGCGGAACCAGTTGCCGGAATCGTCGTGCCATTCATACGCGAAGCGCACGGCAATGCGGTTATCCGTGAACGCCCACAGTTCCTTGATGAGCCGGTAGTCGAGTTCTTTCGCCCACTTGCGCTGCAGAAACGTGACGATCTCCGCCCGCCCCGTCAGGAATTCCGAGCGATTGCGCCATTTGCTTTGCGGCGTGTACGCGAGCGACACGCGCTCGGGCTCGCGCGTATTCCATGCGTCTTCGGCGGCACGCACTTTCTGGATGGCCGTCTCGCGTGTGAAGGGCGGGACGGGCGGACGTTTTTCGATTTCGGCCATGATGTTCCTCGTTGAACTGCGTCAGGTGGAAGCTCGACTTGCCGGCGAGCGGGTGGTTGCGGGAATTGAATCGAGCAGATGCCCGGCTGCGGCGCGCGCGTCGAGCGCGGCGTCCGCGTCGCCGCTGACGAGCGCCACGCCGATCGCGCCGTCGATCAGGATCAGCCACTGACGCGCGAGCCGCGCGGCGCGCCGGCTATCGACGCCCATCGCCGCGACGTATTCGTCGCATTGCGCGCGCACGAATTCGAGCAGGCGCTCCTTGTGCTCGCGCGCGACGACGCGAATGGGATCGTCGGGCGAAGCGATTTCGCCCGCTGCGTTGAGAAATGCGCAGCCGTGGAAGTCTTCCGACATGAACCATTCGCGCAACACGTCGAACATCGCAAGCAGGCGGGCGCGCGGCTGCTTGCCACGGCGCAGCGTGCCCTCGCTGAACCACGTCATCCAGCGCGCGTCGCGCCGCTCGAGCGCGGCCGCGACCAGCGCATCCTTCGATTCGAAATGCGTGTAGAAACTTTTGCGCGCCGTGCCCGACTGACGCACGATGGCATCGACGCCCGTTGCGTGGATGCCGCCCGCGTAAATCAGCGCTTCCGCGGCATCGAGCAGCCGTTCGCGCGCGCTGCCCGTGGTGTCTTCGAGAATAGTCATCCGCGAAGGGTAGAACGATCATTCTCCTTCGTCAAGCGCTTGCTCGCTTCGCATGCGCGGGCGTTTCGGCGGCGCATGCATTATTGTGTTGGGATTGTTCGACAGGATGAGTGTCATGATCCGCGTTTTCCGCCATGCCGTTTCAGCCATCGCGATTGTTGCGGCGCTCGGTGCCTGCACGCCGCTGCAGGTCGTCACGCATACCGTCACGCAAACGGAATCGCGCGTGCCACCCGGCGAATACAAGCTCGACCCGCATCACACCAGCATTACCTTCAACGTCGACCATTTCAAGTTCTCGCACTTCACGATGCGGTTCGATCGCGTGGCGGGACAGATCGACTGGAAGGAAGGCGGGATGGATAAGAGTCAGGCAGCGGTGACGATCGACGCGGCGAGCATCGACACGAACGTGCCGCTGCTGGACAAGATGGTGAAAGGGTCGGACATGCTCGATGTGGAGCGCAATCCGCAGATCCGTTTTGTCAGCACGAAGTTCGAGCGGACGGGGGACGCGCGCGGCAAGCTCACCGGCGATCTGACGATACGCGGCGTCACGCAGCCCGTTACGCTGGACGTGACCTTCAATGGCTACGGGCTCGATCCGCTGACGAAAGCGGATACGCTCGGCTTTTCAGCGGAGGGACGCTTCAGCCGGTCGAGATTCGGGTTGACGACGTGGTATCCCGCCGTGGGCGACGAGATTCACGTCATCATTCAGACAGAGGCGGCACGGCCGCCTGCAGGTTGAGTGTGTCGATTCGCGGTGGCCGCTTCTGTTATGCGGTCCAGTCGAGAATCACTTTGCCGCTCTCGCCCGACAGCATCGTGGCAAAAGCCTTTTCGTAGTCGTCGACGGCAAAGCGGTGCGTGAGGATCGGCGACAGATCGAGGCCGCTTTGCAGCATCGCGACCATCTTGTACCAGGTCTCGAACATCTCGCGGCCATAAATGCCCTTGATTTCAAGGCCTTTGAAGATCACCTGGTTCCAGTCGATCGCGGTTTGCGCGGGCGGAATGCCGAGCAACGCGACCTTGCCGCCGTGATTCATCGCTTCGAGCATCGACGTGAACGCGCTCGGCACGCCCGACATTTCGAGGCCGACGTCGAAGCCTTCCGTCATATGCAGATCGCTCATCACGTCGCGCAGCGATTCGCGCGACACATTCACCGCGCGCGTCGCGCCCATCTTGCGCGCGAGTTCCAGGCGGTAATCGTTGACGTCGGTGATCACGACGTTGCGCGCGCCGACGTGCTTCGCGATTGCCACGGCCATGATGCCGATCGGTCCCGCGCCCGTGATCAGCACGTCTTCGCCGACGAGGTTGAACGATAGCGCCGTGTGCGTGGCGTTGCCGAACGGATCGAAGATCGCGGCGAGATCGTCGGAGATTTCGGGCGGAATCTTGAACGCGTTGAACGCAGGAATCACGAGATATTCGGCGAACGCGCCTTCGCGATTCACGCCGACGCCAACCGTATTGCGGCACAGATGCCGACGTCCCGCGCGACAGTTGCGACAAAAACCGCATGTGATGTGCCCTTCGCCCGACACGCGATCGCCGATCGCAAAGCCGCGCACTTCCTGGCCCATTTCGACGATCTCGCCGACATATTCATGACCGACGTGCATCGGCACGGGAATGGTCTTTTGTGCCCAGTCGTCCCACTTCCAGATGTGGATGTCGGTGCCGCAGATAGCCGTGCGCGTGATGCGGATCATCACGTCGTTGTGGCCCACTTCGGGCTTCTTCACGCGGGTCAACGTGAGGCCCGGTGCGCGTTCGAGTTTTGCCAGTGCTTTCATTGTTGTGATGCCCCGTTTTCAGATGACGCCAAGCGAACGGCCGACGCGCGCGAACGCATCGACGGCCCGATCGATCTGCTCCGCCGTGTGCGCGGCGCTCATCTGCGTGCGGATGCGCGCGCGGCCCTTCGGCACGACGGGATACGAAAAGCCGATCACGTACACGCCTTCTTTCAGCAGCGCGTCGGCCATGTTCGATGCGAGTTGCGCATCGCCGAGCATCACGGGAATGATGGGATGTTCGCCGGGCACGAGTGTGAAGCCGTGTGCGCTCATCGCCTGACGGAAATGCGCGCCGTTCGCGCGCACGCGTTCACGCAACTGTTTGCCTTCGTCGCTCGCGAGCAGTTCGAGCACTTTCAGCGATGCCGCTGCGATGCTCGGCGTGAGCGAGTTCGAAAACAGATACGGGCGCGAGCGTTGCCGCAACAGATCAACGACTTCCTGCCGCGCCGCGACATAGCCGCCCGACGCGCCGCCGAGCGCCTTGCCGAGCGTGCCCGTGATGATGTCGACGCGGTCCAGGACGCCGCAATGTTCGGGCGTGCCGCGTCCGTGCTCGCCGATGAAGCCGACTGCGTGCGAATCGTCGACCATCACGATCGCGTTGTAGCGGTCAGCGAGATCGCAGATGCCGGCGAGGTCGGCGATGATGCCGTCCATCGAGAACACACCGTCCGTCGCGATCAGCTTGAAGCGCGCGCCCGCCGCATCGGCCTCGCGCAGCTTCGCTTCGAGGTCGGCGAGGTCGTTGTTCTTGTAGCGATAGCGCTTCGCCTTCGACAGACGCACGCCGTCGATGATGCTCGCGTGATTCAGTTCGTCGCTGATGATCGCGTCGTTGTCGTCGAGCAGCGTTTCGAACAGGCCGCCGTTTGCGTCGAAACAGCTTGAATAGAGAATGCAGTCGTCCGTTTTCAGAAACGCGGACAGCGCGCGTTCGAGTTCCTTGTGCACGGTCTGCGTGCCGCAAATGAAACGCACCGACGCCATGCCGAAGCCGTCCTTGTCGAGGCCGTCCTTTGCCGCGGCAATCAGGCGCGCATCGTTGGCAAGACCCAGGTAATTGTTCGCGCAGAAATTGAGCACGTCGGCGCCGCTCTCCAGCTGAATATCCGACGATTGCTGACTCGCGATGACGCGCTCGGTCTTGTGGAAACCATCGGCGCGAATCTGGTCGAGCGTGTCGCGCAAATGCGCGATAAATGGGTCACCCATGAAACGGCTCCTTGATTGGCCGGCTTTGCACCGCACCATGCGACGCGGCGGCCTGTTATAGTCGGCTGTCAGTTTTATCGGAAATTTTCGTTTTTCCGAACTAAAGTTCGATATGTCGAACAACTCTAAACGATAGGTCAGAAAATGGCAAGTTCGGGAACCCGCAGAGCCGCGCCCACGGCGGCGGCTACGGCCGCGCAGATGGTGGCGGCGCCGCCGCGTGTCGGCGAGCAGATACAGCGACTGCGCAGCGAGCGCAAGATGACGCTCGACGATCTGTCGCGCGCAGCGGGCGTATCGAAATCGATGTTGTCGGAAATCGAACGTGATAAGGCAAATCCGACGATCGCCGTCGCGTGGCGGCTGACGAACGCCCTAGGTGTCAGTCTCGATTCGCTGTTCGCGCCGCAAAAGGCGCCCGACCCGATCGCCGTGTCCGGCCCGCACGACATTCCGACGCTCAGTGGCCACGACGCGCGCTATCAGCTCCGCGTGTGGGGGCCGATCGAGCTGGCGGGCAAATTCGAGTGGTATGAATTGACGCTGCAGCCCGGCGGAGCGCTCGTGTCGAGCGCGCACGAGCCGGGGACACGCGAGCATCTGACGGTGCTGCACGGCGTGATCGATATCGATGCGGCGGGGACGACCAAACGTCTGAAGACTGCCGACACCGCCCGTTACGTCGCCGATGAGCCGCATGCAATCCGGAACGCCGGCAAGGGCGAGGCGAAGGCGCTTCTGGTGGTGATCCACGGTTAGTCCGTTTTATCGGATGATCCGTTCTTCGGCGTAATTCCCGGTTGCGGCTCATACTGTATATTTGTACAGTATAGGCAGTTCGACGGAGCCGAAGAATGAACAAGCTGAATAAAGAACAGGATCTGGCTGCGCTGCGCTACAGGGCTGCGGCGCGCGACCTCGAATACATCGTCCGGCACATCGCGGCGCGATACATCGTTCAGCACGTGCCGCTGACGTGGCGCCTGCTTCACGCGATCGAAGCAGAAGCGCTCGCGGATCTCGGTTTTGCGAGCCGGCACGATCCCTTCATGCTCGGGCTGTTTCAACGGCCGAACGACTTTCAATTCCCGGAGACCGACGACGCTGTCGACTTTGGACAGTCGAACGCATTGCCCGCGGTGTTTGCGTTCGCCGTCGCCGCTTATGAGGAAGCGCGGAAGTCCAGCGAGGGCGCGACGAAACAGCGGACTCCCGACCGTGGCAGCGCAGCACGCGTCTGGGGCGGATAGTGCAGATCGTTGTCCGCTGCACGGTCGCTGGCGCGGCGGCAGAAGTTTATGCGCGTAAAGTTCGGCGCGGCGGCCGAGGCCGCACCCAGATCGAACTTCGTGAACGACCCGCTACAATCGATTTCGCGCAACTAACGGAAAGATAGACCATGATCTCGACCGATACTGTCGGCTCCTCTGACACATCACCTGAGCGCACCGATCTCTTCGACCGTGAACGCGGAGATTGGCTTATCGATCCGGCAGCGGCCTTTGACGCCTGGCTCGCCAGCCAGAATTTCCGCCACTCATCTGCGGAGGTATACCGGGCGCAGTGGGGACTCTTTCTGGACTGGTTGCAGGCACGTCAGAAGAACCTCGTCACCGTCGATATGCGGGCGATCGCCGAGTTCGTATCAGGCCTGTCGATACGCAAGCCGCAGCGCGCCCGTTACCTCCGGTTGATTGAACGTGTGCTCGATCATGTTCGAGAAATCGAACTGGCGTCGACCAACCCCGCCCGTTTCATTGCTCAGGATGGCGAAGCAGAGTGGCGCAATGCGCGCGACAACGAGCCGACGGGATTCCTGACTGCCGCCGAACGCGCCGCGCTGATCGCTTATCTGTCTTCGCCTGTCGAACATTTATCGTTGGCGCAGCGCTGGCGGGAGCGTCGCGACCGGGCGCTGATTGCAGTTTTCCTTGGTGGCGGCATCAAGACGGGGGAAGCGCGAACGCTCGCGCTCGGCTGCGTGACGGCCGGCTCGCCGTGGGTTGCGATTGAAGCGAGCAATCCGCTTTTCACGCGACGAACGCGTCTTGCACCTTTCGCCGTGTCGATCCTCGAGACGTGGCTCGACGAGCGCAAGCAGGCCGAACTGCCCGGGGAACTGGTGTTCCCCGCGTCGCCGTCCGGGCGTCCGATGCACAAGGCGACGATGCTTCGCGCAGTCGACGCCCTCGTCGAAGCGGCTGGCATCAGCCAGTCTCGCGAAGCGCGCGCAAGCCCACATACCTTGCGCAACTCGTTCGCGGCGGATCTGTTCGAGAGCGGCGTCGAGCCGGAAATCGTCGGACAATGGCTGGGATTTGCTCAAGCGGTGTCGGCAAATCGGCTGCACCGCGCGTGGAAGTCGTGGGTGGAGCTGGAGCAGTTCAACGGTGATGTGCAACTGACCCGCGCGCTCCCGTCCGCCGAAGCGCCCGACCGGCAAGAAGACGGCGCATGATTCGCTCCCGAAAACTCTCACCTGTCGCGCTTTCGCGTCGACGCGTGATTGACCGCCTTCACGGGATAGAAGCGGGCGACGCGGCCACAAAGTGTGTCACCGCAGCGAGCCGCGAGCCGCCCGGCCCCGATGAGTGCTCGCATTCCGGACACAGCAGTTCATATCGGTGGTCGACTTGCGACAGTTCCGGCTCACCTTCGGAGCATTTCGGACAACGCGCCGGTATTGCGACGTGGCCATCGACGGCAGTGCCGATCGACTCCAATTCTTCTGCGCTCAAGCGTCCTGCCGTGGCCAACCGACAGAGCAGATCGGCGAGCGCCGGGTCGACGCCTTGCTGCGCGCGCAGCGCTGTCATCTGACGCGTCAATAAATCGAGTTCGTCGGATTGTTCGCGCAATTGCGCGTCGAGCCTGTCACCACGGGCTTTTGCAGCCGCCAATTGCTGGATGAAGTCGAATTCCTTGCGGCTCGCGTCGCGCACACCTGCCTGATACGTCGCGGCCATCGCACGCAACGAATCGAGTTCGACCAGCATCGGTTTGACGCGGCGCTCAGCTTCAGCGACAGCATCCTTGATCTGCTGCGCATAGTGCTCCGTGTTTTGACGCATCTCGGTTTGCAAAGCGTCAAGGCGGTCGCGCAAGCCGGCGTTAGTCGACTGCTCTGCTTCAATGCGCTTGCGTAGCGATTCGTTCTCAGCTTCGACACGGCGAAGCGATCGCTTCAACGCCTCATGATCGGCGGACTCACTGGTGTTCGCGGCGATGAGCTGTGTCTCGAGGACACGCACGCGTTCCCAGGCTGCATCCGCACGCGCTTCGCTGCGCTCGATCGCTTCCTGGGAAAACTCTTTCCGAATCTTGCCCTCATGCGCATCGCGTTCAGCGATTGCGCGCAACGCGTGAATTTCCTTCCGCTCTTCCTCTAGCGACGCCCTTGCTTGTGAAAGTGCATCCTCGAACAGTGCGCCGAGTAACTCGCCTGCGCGTTCCTCCAACGCCTTGGGAATAGCGCCACCGCCAATCCGCACACGCGACGCCGAGCGGATGCGCTCCCAGAAACTATCAATATCTTTTGGAATGTCGCTCGCGCTGCCCGTTTGCGTCAGATCCCGCACGGCGGCCATCGACGGACGTATGCCGAGATCGAAAAAGAGCCGTTTGCAGGCGTGATGCGAGAGTTCTTGGCGCCGAGCGCCTTGCGCTCGCATCGTGTCGAGTTCAGTCCGGATGGCTTGGCGTTCTTCGTCCAGGTTCATGGGCATGCGCGCTGTCTATGGATTTGGACGAATCATAACAATTTACGTAGTATTTGCTACGATATTTGTGGGCCGCGCTGTTTTCCTGCAACGAGCGGCGTTTATAGCCGGATTTTGCGCCAGACGCTGCGATCGAACCTGTTTTCGCGTGAAACAAAACTAAGTTTACGCGATAACTTCATGTTTCAGAAAGCTTTTCCCCGTTCAGCCGGTGTTTTTTCACTGTTTCACGACTACGTTATTGCACGCAGGCGGTGTAGACGGTAGGGAGGGTTACGCCGAAGGCTCACGGGGCTCTTTGTTGAGAGTAATAAAAGTAAACACCTTTGAACCCAAGTTAAAAACGTTAACGCCACGCGGAACCCTTACTGGATATGGCTTTACGGCCGATAAGGTGAAACTTTACGGGAAGCATAGTGAGGATTCGCGGGAGACGCGAGTGAAGGGGTTCGGGATGCCCGGTGAGCCCCGTCGGGAAAGATCGTGAGTGGCTTCGGGAGCAGACGTTTTGAGTGCGTCTGCGAAAGGTGAGCGTTTGCGGGACGAGATGTGCGCTATCCCGCTGTAAACGTTGCCCGACCGGTTTCCGAGCACGGATTGCTCGGGTGAGGGGCTTCGGGAAGCGAAAATCGCCATGTTGGGCACGCGATTTTGAGCGTCCAAATGCGATGGGTGAGCGTCGACGGGAGAATTTCGCGTGCCGAGGTGAGATTTTTCGGGGATCAATGGCGCGCGACACCGATATTTCGGTGAATTTTCGGTAAAGGTGAGGATTTGCGGGAGCCTGTGGCCGTCCTTTTTTGAGAGGACGGGTGTCCGACATTGAATGGTGAGCGGATTCGGGGAGGCGCAGCTGTATGCATATCTCGGGCCTGAATTCACGCGGCATCGTTGAGAGGTGAGTGTTTACGGGATGGAGAACAACGTCAATTTATGTCAGAGGTGAGGGAATTCGGGGGGCTTCGACACGGCAACCCGTGTATACCCAGCGTCGATGCGCGATCTGCGAATCGCACTGTTGGATGGGCCGATTTGATTAAGGTGAGATTTTTCGGGACTAGCGGTCGCTGAGATTACTGACGTAGTTTCAAACCGTCGTCGGTGTGAGGTGAGCAAGTTCGGGAGGCGACTGCGCCGATCTGGCGATGGGCAAGCCATGTCCCTAGCGGCTAAGTGCCTAAATTTGCAAACTTTTGTTCGCTGCGCGTCTTCAGGTGAGCGTTTTCGGGATGCGTGCCGGATGTGAAGCGATAGCGTTCCTTTCTGCGTCAGCGCAAAAGGTGAGGATCTTCGGGAGCGCTTTCGGCACCAAAAATTCTTGCCATGCCGGCTGAGCACGAACCGGCAAGACGCCTTCTGTCGACAAAGGTGAGGTAGTTCGGGACTCGATGCGGCTAAACCACGGAGCGCGGGCGCGGCATGCGTCGTGTTGATCGTGTGCGCATGAGTATCGGGGTGCGCGGCCACGTCTTGACATGAAAGATGGGCGCCTTGGGCGTGCTCGAGCGATTCGGTGCGTGGAAGCGCCTTCGTTGGTGCGACGTGCGCGAGCGAAAAGCTGCCGAAGGAGCTTAGTGCTGGGACCGTTTGCAATGTGTCGCGCGAGCGCGCCTTTCGTCACCGTGCGCGCGAACGCGGCCTCGCGCCGTCGTCTGATTGCAACGTGGGCAATGGTGAGGGTTTTCGGGAAACGATTTTGCCTACTTCGGCCACTGCTTCAAACGCCGGTTTTTGGACGACCCACGACCGTCATTGCTGCCCACAAACGGCCTACCCGACCGATGGTGAGCATTTTCGGGAGCATGTCCTGGTGAGTTGGCCGCCGTAAACTGGTTTCACCGAAAGTAGGTGAGACCCGCGCTATAGACGCGCATCACCACAGCCGGTATGCTTTCGCAAAATCTCTTCCTGACTCGACGCATGGCCACGAAGCGCGCAAAAAAAACCGATGTGGTGAGCCCCAGCTCCGCCGAATTGCGCAAAGCCGTCGAGGCGATCGCCATTCAACCCAAGAGCGGCAAGATCACACTGCTCACCCGCAAGCTGTTCAACGTGCTGCTGGCGGTCGCGCAGCAGGCGGACGAATCGGGCGACACCTATCGCGCGTTGCTTTCGGATATCGTCGCGAATTCTGCATTCGATTCGAACGACACCGCGCTCGTCAAGGAGCATTTGCGGCGGATGGTTTCGGTGCAGGTCGAGTGGAGTCAGGGCACGTCGAGCCAGAAGCCGGGCCGCAAGTGGGGTATTTCGACGTTGATTGCCGACGCGGAAATTCTCGAAGACCCCGCGACGCGCCGCGTTTGGGTCGAATTCTCGTTCGCGCCCAAGATCAAGAAGAAGTTGCTCGATCCCGTTCAATATGCGCGCTTGAGCCTGCAGTTCCAAAGCCAGTTGCGCAGCAGCGCCGGGCTCGCGCTATACGAAATCTGCGTACGCTATCTGACCAATCCGAGCCATCTGACGATGCGCGAAGCGTGGGAATGGTGGCGGCCCATCCTGTCGGGCACGCCCGATACGGAAGCGGGTGACGAGGCCAAGCGCGAATACAAGTACTTCAAGCGCGATTACCTGCGGCCCGCGATCGCGGAGGTCAATGCCGTCACCAATATCTTTGTCGAACTGATCGAACACCGCGAAGGCCGCCGCGTTGCCGAGATCCAGTTTCGGGTGACCGAGCGCAAGCAGCCGATGCTCGCGCTGGATGAGCATCCGAACGTTTTCGACAGCACGCTTGTCGACCGGATGGTGAAGATCGGTATTCCGCTGAAGGAGGCGCAGACGCTTTATGCCGACAGCGAGGAGAACCGGATTCGCGCGGCGCTGCAGATGACGGAGCAACGAATGCGCAGCACGACGTTGCCGCCCGTGCGCAGCGCGCCCGCGCTGTTCAAGGACGCGCTGAAGAAAGGCTACGCGCCGCCTGTCGATGCGCTGCCGTCGGCGGCCGCCAGCAAGGGATCGGCCGCACCCGCCGACGACCTGAAGGCACGGCTGCTTGGCGAGTACATGGCGTATCGGCGTAAGGAAGCGCAGGCGTTGTACGAAGAACAGGGCGATGCCGAGCGCGAAGTGGCGCGCCACTCGTTTGAGGAAGACGAACTGCCTGGTCTTGGCTCTCATTTGCGCGACGATTGGCGCCGCCGTGGTCTGGAATCGAAGCTCACCGAAACGGCTTTCTTCGATTGGCTCGCGCGCAAGACATGGGGCGAGCCGACGGACGGTGATCTGCTCGCATTCACGCTCAGTCAGACGCGAGCAGCTTGATTGTTATGGAACGCGCCACGATTGGCGCGCTCCATCCCGCGGTTTCACGACTGCTCGGACAGCATCTGCTCGATTTGCCGCAGGATTTCGTCGCGCTTGTCTCGTGACAAGCCGCGCAATTTCAGTTCGAGTCGATCGTCGCCATATGACTTCAGGTCGCCGACGGACACGCCACCCAATTTGATATCCAGTCGCTGCGCGTAGCGCTGGCGCCCTGCCGGCTTCGCGGTTTCCTGCGTCGTTGCGCGTCCCTTGACGACGTCCGCGACCTGCCGCGTGCTCAGGTCGTCGGAGAGAATCTTGTTGATGAGACGCAACGTCGATTCCGTGCCCCGGGCCGAATGATATCGCCCGACCTGATACGCCATGTTCGAGCCGAAGCGATCGGGCCGCGCGACCATTTCTTGCATCACGGTCTCCGGCAGTTTCGCGATCGACAGCGCGACAGCGATGGTCGACTCGTCAAGGCCGAGATGCTCGGCAAGTTCTCGCTGGCTCTGAAAGTGTTTCTCATCGAGAAAGCGACGCCATACGACTGCGTTGTCGAACACCGTCTGAGAATCGCGCTGGACATTCAGGTCGTAACCGAGCTTGTAGCTCTGGATGCCAATCGGCAGATCGATAACGATCGCCTTCACCGTCTCCTTGTTCGCCTCCTTCAAGGCGCGGACCCGTCGCCCACCGTCACTGACGAAATAGCTGCCTGGATTGTCGTAATCGGGAATGACGTGGATCGCTTGCTGCTGACCTTGCTTCGCGAGATTGACCGCGAGTTCGGCGATGGACGACTTCAGATAGAAGTATCGCGGATTGAACGGGCTTGGTTTGATTGCCTTAAGCGGCAATTCGATGATCTGTCCGGGACGATAGTTGTGCTCAGTTCGCCACGCGCGATACTCGGCCGACTCGTTCGAACTATCGACGACGTCGATGTTGCCCGATGAAGGTTGGGACACCGCGTGACTCTTGAATTCAGTGATGTTCGCCGCGTTCGGCGCATTCTGCACCAAGCCGTCAATCGCATTGAGCCGGTCGAGCGCGGTGCGCTTTTCGCTGCTGGTTGTGTCGGGACGTGCCTGGAAGCCTTTGGCGAATTGAGACGGTTTCATTCATGTACCTTTATGCGCATAAATTCAGGGGAGCAAAGCGGCGATCTCGTCCGCGCATGCGCGAATCTCCAGGCTGGCGAGCTTCGCGCCTCGGTCGTTCATCTGCAAGACCGTCTGTCCAAGCGCCATCGCTTGCTTGTATGCCTCGCGGGTGGGAATTTGAGTGCGAAGCAGCGGAAAGCCTAGCTCTTCCAGCGCGCGCTTCAATTCACGCGTCAACATGCGCTTCTCCTCTGTCTTGTTGAGGAGAAATACCGCACGCAGGTCTTCATTCATGACCTGAGCCTGCTGGACCAGTTTGACGAGTCCCACGCTCGACCAGTAGTCCGCGGGCGATGACGACGTGGGAATGACGGCAACCGTCGCAGCCAGAAGGACAACCCCCGACACCTTTTCCGTGATGGATGGCGGACAGTCGACAACGATCAGGTCATAGTCGGCGACAAACTTCTTGATCTCGCGATGAATCTGCGCGCCTGCTTCGGAGAGGTTGACGACCGGGAACGGGATGCCGGAATCGCTATCGGACGATGCGCTTGCCCAATGGATGAGCGTGTTTTGGCCATCAGCGTCGACGACGAGGACGCGCTTGCCCCTTTCATGAAAAGCAGCGCCGAGGTGCATCGCAATGGTGCTCTTACCGACCCCGCCCTTTTGCTGTGTCACAGCGATGATTTCTGCCGCCAAGTTCACCTCCTCTTTTTAGACGCCGCTGAATTTTACCTTGCAGATTTTTTAATTCAAATGTTTTTGGTTGATTCCAACGGTTATAGGACGTTTCGCATGGGTTTATGCGCATAAAGGAGTGAGCACGACGTATGTGGGAGCGTTTGAACGCGTAGCGAGGAAGGGATGATGCGATGGGCCTTGCCAAAGAGTCTCGCGCGGCGAGTGCGGATGTGGGAATGAGTGATCAAGGCGGCGCGAAGTGCTAAGTCGAGTCGCGAGCGTCTGCTGGACAGGTTTATGCGCATAAACCCGCTTGAGGCGTCGCGCAAACGCTGTCACGCAGGGGGTGTCGGTCAAGTGACGCAACAAGATTTCCTCGTCGCACATCTGCAGCCGAACTGAAGCTTTATGCGCATAAAGAGGAATCGGACGCGTGCATAGCGTGTGCATGCGCCAGCAGAGAAGCCGACGCGCAAAGGAGACCGGTCGCATCAAACCTCGCCAGCCGCGCTCATACAGCGACAGGAACGTGAGACAAACGCCACCCGCGAACGGCGGATCTTTCGCAGCCGCCGCTCCACGCGTCCTCCCGCTAGAATCTATCCCCTGTTCTCACCACCCCTTAAGCCCATGATCACCATCTACCACAATGCGTGTTGCTCCAAGTCGCGCGGCGCCTGCGAACTCGTCAACGACGTCTACAACCCGACGAATGAGCCTGTCGAGATCGTCGAATACCTTCGGACACCGTTGTCGGCCGCGCAGCTGAAGGAGTTGAACAGGATGCTCGGATGTCCTGTGCGGGAAATGATGCGTGACTCGGAGCCCGTCTATAAGGAACTGGGGCTTTCCGACGCGTCCATGAGTGACGCTCAGTTATACGAAGCAATCGCTGAACATCCGATCCTGCTTCAGCGTCCCATCGTCGTGCGCAACGGGCGTGCTGTTATTGGTCGCCCGCCAGAGAAGGTCAAGGCGCTGTTCCCCGAAATCGGAAGCTAGGCAAAGGAAACCGGCCAAAGGCCGGATCTTATCGCGCAAAGGAAGTGGGTGCGCGCGCTACGCCTTCGCGGCAAGAACCGCTTCCTTGGTCACAATCTTCGTCGGAATGATGCGCAACTCGGTAAATGCATCGGCGATTTTCTGCTGCTCGGCGAGCACGTCCGCATCAATAGGTTTATAGAGGTGGGCATAGTGCCGTAAGCCGGCTTCGATCACGTTAGCGTCTAGCCCTTGAATCGGTGCGAGTTGCGCCGCCGCTTCCGCGTAGTGCCCGCGAACCCACGCGCCTTCCTTTCCAACTTCGGCGACGACCGCATCAATCAATTCCGGGTTCTGTTGGGCGAATGGCCGTGCGCTCAGGAAGAACTGGTGATGACTGACAATGCCTGCGCCGTCAGTCAGCAGTCTTGCATTCGATTGACGTTTCGCCGCTTCGAGGAACGGGTCCCAGACCGCCCATGCGTCGATCGCACCGCGCTCGAACGCCGCACGTGCGTCGGCGGGCGGCAGGAAAACGGTCTGAATGTCCGTGTATTTCACGCCTGCCTTCTGAAGTGCTGCCACCAGAAACCAGTGGACATCGGAGCCTTTGTTCAGCGCCACCCGCTTGCCTTTCAGGTCCGCGATCGACTGGATCGGCGCGTCGCGATGGACGAGAATGCCCTCCGCCTGCGGCGTTGGGATCTCGTACGCGGTGTACACGAAATTGGCGCCCGCTGCCTGCGCGATGACGGGCGGCGCCTCCCCGACGTAACCAAAATCAATCGAGCCGACGTTCAGTCCTTCCAGCAACTGCGGCCCCGCAGGAAACTCCGTCCACTTCACGCCGACGCCTTGCGGTGCAAAGCGCTTTTCAAGCGTTCCATGCGCTTTCAGCAAGACCAGTGTGCTGGCCGCTTTCTGGTATCCGATGCGGATTTCCTTCGGGCCGGTCTGCGCAATGGACGGTAAAGCGGCGGATGCGAGAAATGCGCCGGCTCCGGCGAGAAAGGCGCGGCGAGTGAAGGCAGCGTGTCGAGACATATCTGGATTCGATGTGGCGAAGACGGTCGCAACAGGGACCGATTGCGCTCAACGATAAGCCGACGTCCATCGCGTGCGAACCGATAAATTCGCATAAGCAAATCATCTGATCGCGGTGTGGCAGGAATTGATGCAGGACTGACGTTATTGCCTTTGCCCCGCTTCATACACTTCGAACATCCGGCGCGCGGGTTCGCCACACAAGCCAAACTCAATTCCCAATCCATTCAGGAGATCGCCATGCTGGAGCTAAGACCGTCATGCGAAGGATGCGGCAAAGCGCTGCCGCCGAACGCCACCGACGCGATGATCTGCAGTTTCGAATGCACGTTCTGCGAGGTCTGCGCGCTGGCCGCCTTGCGCAATGTGTGCCCTAACTGCGGTGGCAATTTCCAGCATCGTCCGATCCGTCCGGCGGCGATGCTGGCGAAGCATCCAGCTTCATCTGAGAGGCATCCGGTTAGCGTCGACGAAGCGTCACATGGCGCCTTCTTTGCGCGATACCACGACACGCCGCCGTCGATGCGCTGAAACACCGGCAGAAGCGCTCATCGTACTGCAAAGTAAAAGGGGCACCTCGCGGCGCCCCTGTACACCCCCCCCGTACACATTAGTGAGCGTGGAAGGAAGCCATCACGTCTTCCCGCCGCCGTCGATACCGCTGCCCGTCCGCCACACCTGCTTGCCGCGTTCGGAGAGTTCGCCGCAGCTATGCGTTTCATCGGCCTCGGTTCCTTCTACGGCCATCTCGCCGCCGGGCTGTTCGAGCGAACGCGGCTTGTGCTGCTTACGAACCGCGAATGCTTCGTCGTGAGACTTGCCAGAATGTTCCACTGTCATGATCAGTTCCCTCCTGGCCTCTTCCCAGCAGACGCCGTTCCCGCCACGTCCGTCGGGACGACCGCTCAATCACTCCGAAAATCGCTTGCCCACAACTTCGATCTGAAGCTTTAGCGATAAGCGAGGTCGCGGGCCGCTTGTTGCATCAGGCGACAGCCCGGGGACCGGCTTGATTGATAAGGCAAAGATCGCAACTATCCACAGGGTTATCCAAAAAATCTGTGGATAACTTTGCCGCTCCGAAGGTTATCCACATCGTGTCAAGAAGCCGTCACGTGATGCATCAAAAAGGCTGCCTTCGGATCGCGCATCGGCGGCTATGATTGACAGGTCGTATTCCCCCTTTTCGCGCTATCGCGCCAACCGAGGAAGAAAGACATGGCCTATCACATCGCAGTCGTCGTCGGCAGCTTGCGCCGCGATTCGTTCAACCGTCAGCTGGCGAAGGCGCTGATCTCCATTGCGCCTTCTGATTTCTCTTTCGAGTTTCTCGATATCGGTTCACTCCCGCTTTATAGCCAGGACTATGACGACGACTTCCCAGAAGTCGCGCGCAACTTTAAGCAGCGGATTCAGGCCGCAAACGGGTTGCTGTTCGTCACGCCCGAATACAACCGGTCAATGCCCGGCGTGCTGAAAAACGCGCTCGACTGGGGGTCGCGTCCCTGGGGGCACAATGTTTGGGGTGACAAGCCGGGCGCTGTGATCGGCACGTCGCCTGGCGCGACGGGTACGGCGCTCTCGCAGCAGCATTTGCGCAACGTGCTCGCCTATCTCGATGTCCACACACTCGGTCAGCCGGAGATGTTCATCAAACATACGGCCGGCCAGATCGACGAAAACGGCAATATCACGAACGACGACACGCGCAAATTCCTGCAGAAATTCGTCGATCGTTACGTGGAGTGGGTCAAGCGTCACGTCGGCTGACAGCGTCGTGCGGAAATTCAGACGCGGCGTCCTCAGCGGGACGCCGCGTTATTGCCGCGCGACTCAGCGATGCGACGCGTGCCCCGTTACGCGATCCCACCCGTGCCGCACCGCGGCCTTGAAGCGCTCCCAGCTACCCACGGACCGCTCGCGTTCCCAATCCGCGCGCACTTCCGGTTCCACTTCATCCCACGAACGATCCTGATAGCGGATCTCGCGCGCCATCGACGCGCCGTAGTGATAGGCGGGCACGTACTCGTCGAAGCGCAGACCTTCGTGCGCGTATTCCTCGTCGTAGTGACCGCGGAAATCTTCTTCATATTCGACAAACTCGTCCGGCACCTGCTCGGGCATCGCGCGCGCGGGGGCGGCAGTGTCGGGTGTCATGACGGCGCCTGACCCGGCGACGCCCGCCGCTGCAATCGCTGCCGACGCGGGCAAGTCCGGCGCGGACGGCCTGTCTTCCGTGCGCATCGAGTAATCGGGACGTTCGTCGGATGCCGCGCCCGGCCGCGTGTCGGCGCGTGGCGGTTCCGGCGGCGGCACGTCCGGCCGCATCACGGCGCCCGCGCCCGGCGCGCTCGCTGCGGCAAGCGCCTCCGCCGACGTCTCGTCGATGGGTGGCACGCCGTGCATCGTATCGAGGCGTTCGCGCCGGCGGGCTTCTTCTGCGGCGAGCTGCGCATCGACGGGCGGTTGCGAGGCGGCCGGCTTCGCCGCGGGTGTGCTGAGTCCGAGTTCATCCATCAACGAGTGCTCGCGCCGATTTTCTTCCCACGTCTCGGGGCGTTCGATACCCGGCTCGACATCGGGCGCGCGCTCGCCGACTTCGATGGCACCGAGCTTGCTCAGCGATTCGCGCGCGAGCAGCGCATGCGACTCGCTCGCGGCGTTCACGGCGACGAGCACGGCGCCGCGACGCACGGCTTCCGTGTAGCGTTCCGCCTCGGGCGCCGTCGGGCCGGACGTGCTGAACAGACTCGCCAGGAATCGCTCGATGTTGGCGATGACGCCGGGCGAACGGGTGGCTGCGGCGTCGACGGGCGTTTCGGGATTCGCCTGCAACTCGATGTCGGCGGATGAGAAGCCGGTCTGCAAGAGCACATTGCGTGCGCTTTCGGCCTGCGCATAGGTTTGGAAGAGTCCAATCACGGTGTGTTGCATGTCTGCCTCCGTCGGCTTTCTGAACGGATGCGGCACCGCGCCGCGCTATCCAGGATCACCGCAGTTGCGCAACCTTCATGCCGGGCGGGGACGCGGCGCGCCGCGATACGCGTCGGGAGTCGCGCGACGGGCGCAGAAGCCGTTTTGCGCGAGCGCCCGCCGTGCACAGCAGCGCGCTTTTACAAAATGCAGGTAAATCGTCGGAACCAAGGCCCGCCAAGCGGGAACTCAGCTCGACGGATGCGTGGGCGAATGCGCGAGATCGCGCTGCAGCGTCTGCAGGAATTTGTCGAGCAGCGCGATATCGAACGGCTTCGACAGCACGCGCGCGTCGACGTGCCGCGCGCGCTCCAGCTCTTCCGCGTAGCCGGTGACGAGAATCACGGGCAGCCTCGTTTCGAACGACTGCACGCGTTCGGCGAGATCGATGCCGTTCAGCGCGCCCGGCATGTGGATGTCGGAAATCACGAGATCGAACGGCAAAGGTTCGCCCGTGTCCGCGTGCCGGGCGCGTTCCGCGTCGAGCCGCTCCATCGCGGCGTCTGCGTTGAACACACAGGTGACCTCGTGTCCCATCATCTGCAGCAGTGCTTCCGTGCCGGCCGCGACCTCGTCGTTATCCTCGACGAGCAGAATGCGCAACCCGTGCGGCACGCCCGCTTCTTGCGCGACGGGTTCGGCGGGCCGCTCGGCTTTCGGCGCCTCGGTCGCGCGCGGCAGATACAGCCGCACCGACGTGCCCGCCCCGATCGCACTGTCGATCGCGGCGAGCCCGCCCGAGCGCTCGCAGAACGCAAACACCTGCGGCAGGCCGAGCCCTGTGCCCATGCCCTTCGGCTTGGTGGTGTAAAGCGGCTCGAAGGCGCGCGCGAGCACATCCGGCGGCATGCCGACGCCGGTGTCTTCCAGCGAAAGCTGCACGAAATCGCCCGTGATCGGAAAGCCTTCCTCGTGGCGGAAGGTCACGTTTTTCGCGCGCACCGTGAAGCGGCCGCCGTTGGGCATCGCATCGCGTGCGTTGACGGCGACATTGATCAGCGCCAGTTCGAGTTCGGCGACATCGACCTGCATCGGCCACACGTCGGCGCCCACGTCCATCACGAGCGCGACCTTCGCGCCGAGCGAGGCGCGCAGCAGATCGCGGCAGCCCGGCAGCCAGCGCTCGACGTCGAGCGTCTCGTTGCGCAACGGCTGTTTGCGCGCGACGCCGAGCAACTGCCGCGTGAGCGACTGGCCGCTCTTCAACGCGCGCTCGACGGCGGACAACTCGCGGTCGAACGCGGCCGCCCCACGCCGCCTGAGGATCTGCACGTTGGCCGAGACGATCATCAGCAGGTTGTTGAAATCGTGCGCGACGCTGCCGACCAGATTGCCGAGCGCTTCCATCTTGCGCGACTGCCGGTACGCGGATTCGATCGAACGCCGCATCGACGCTTCCGCCTGCCAGCGCTCCCACGCTTCCTCTTCGGCGGCGAGGCGCTTGAGCGACAGCCAGGTCACGCACCACAGCACGATCGACGGGACGAAGGTCGACAGGATCAGCACGCTCAGATGGCGATACCACCCGGCCCAGATCGCCGACGTGCGATAGCTCACGGCCACGTACGCCGGATACGAGCCGACGCGCCGGAACGCGACGATCGAGCGCTGGCCGTCGAGCGGCGAGCGCACCCGCACGACGCCCGCGCGCCGGCCTTCGGCGAGCGCCTCGATGTACGCGTTGTGGTGCCCGGGCTGAGCGGCCTTCGACGGCGCGCCCGTGGGATAGTGCGCGAGCAGCGACGCGTCGGAGCGCGTCAGCGCCATCGTCATGGGTGAATCGGCGCCGCCGAGCAGCTCGCGATAGAACGCGTTGAAGTAGCTGGGCCGTAGCGCCACCGACACGACGCCCTCGAACGCGCCATCGTCGCCGCGCCGCGCGACGCCCGTGTTGAACACGATTTCGCCCGCCACATGCCCGACCATCACCTTCGACACATGCTCGAGCACCTGCCCGTCGCGAATCCCGACGAAGTCCTCGCGCTGGCGGATCGACACGGGCGGCGCAGGAAAGAACCGGCTGCTGGCGAGCAGCGTGCCTTCGCGTCCGAAGATCGACACGGCTGCGACCTGCGGATAACCGCCGCCCATCGTCTGCAGCTTCTCGTGGATTGCGGCCTCGCGCGCGCGGATGCCGTCGTCGTCCAGACCCTGCACGAGATCGACGACGCGCGCATCGAGCGCTTCGTTCATGTCAAACACTTTCAGCGCGTGCTCTTCGGCGACGCGCACCGTGCGCAGCGTTGCGTCGGTGGCGTCGGCTTCGCGCGTGCGCAGGTCGTTGAACGCCATCGCCGCGACGAACACGCACGGCACCAGGACGGCCGCGACCAGCAACGCGATCAGCGTCATGCGGCGCACTGCGAAATTCTGCTCGGGGACGGCGGGAAAGACGGCTTCGTCCGCCCGTACATCGGCGATACGCACGTCGGTGGCGTTCGCGTCGACGGAATCGGACCGGTCAGCTGTCATGGCGCAAGCCGCGCGGGCGGCCGGTGAAAGACGTGTGAGTTCTCATCATAGGTTCAAGTGCGCGATTTGCTCGCGCGTAATGCAACAACTTGTGCGCGCGGGCGGCGCGTCGTCGGGCCGTCCGCTTTAGTCAGACGAGTGAGCCAATCAGCGACAAATCCGGAAGCGCAAACGTACACAAAAGTACAAAGATCATGGATTTTCAGGTTTCATCTCGATTTTCTACTCACAGCAGATAAAAATGAGTTGAATTACTTCGCCGAAAGCATTCTGACGAGTTGCCTTTTCGCCCATTTGATTCGAAAATTGCGCCAAGATAACTAAACAGCCCGCCATGATCGGGCGAATTTCGCGCGAGGGACCGGGCATTGCACGCCATGCAAGGCCGGGCAGACCCTCGCGGAGACCAGCGGGGCACCACGGGGCCATGAACGCCGTTTTGCTGCCGCCGCATTATCTACGGGGTAGGCTCAAAACATGCCGGTCATTGCCGTTGTCCATTGCATGTACGCTGCAGCGGCCGCGCGCAGCGCATGCGTCACGCGCCGTCCGGGCCCCGTTCTGCGACGCCGCGAACCGGGTGCTGCGCTCTCCCGTCTTGCCCTCGTCCACGCGGCGCCGTCCCGAGAGCGTGCGAACTTTCACTCAAGTTCCGCCACGCACCGCCGTTAACACGAAAGAGCCCACTCCGTTTCCCGTTCGCCGCCATGTCTTTGCCTATTGTGATCGCCGATGATTCGTTGCTTGCACGCAAGGTGCTCACGAAGGCATTGCCGCCGGATTGGGATGTCGACATCACCTACGCGTCCAATGGACGCGAAGCGCTCGAGCATTATCGCAAGGGGCGCGCGTCGGTCATGTTTCTGGACCTGACGATGCCCGACATGACGGGCTATCAGGTGCTGGAGGCCTTGCAGCACGAGGACCTGAATACATTCGTGATCGTCGTATCCGCCGATATTCAGCCGATGGCAACGGAACGCGTTCGCGCGCTTGGCGCAGTCGCGTTTATTCCGAAGCCCGTGACAACCGAGGCGGTGCTTCCCATCCTCAAGGAGTACGGGTTGTATGTCTGAGCCAGTCCTCAACGAAGACCAGCGCGACGCGCTGCAGGAGGTCGCCAATCTGGCGATGGGCCAGGCCGCGAAGCGCCTCGCTCTCCTGCTGGATGCGTTCATCGAACTGTCGGTGCCGCGGGTGCGCGTGGTGGCCGTGCGCGAGGCGGCGCAGGCGCTGCGCGAGATGACGGGCATCAACGAGCCCGTCAGCGCCGTCCGACAGGGCTTTCGCTCTGACATCAAAGGCGAGGCGCTGGTGATCTGCCGCAGCGGCAGCATCGAGCAGCTGTGCTCGCTGGTGAACGACCCGTACGCGAAATCCGCGTATGAGGCGACGACGCAGGAAGAACTGGTGTTCGACGTCGCCAACATCCTGACGGGCGCGTGCGTGTCGTGCATTCTCGACCAGCTCGGTCGCATGCCGGTGTTCTCGCCGCCGGGGCTGCTCGGCTCGGCCATGTCGCTCGACGACGTGTTCCAGCCGAACGTGCTCGCCTGGGAAGTCGCGCTGCTCGTCGA
Source organism: Burkholderia sp. E7m39 (assembly GCA_001319865.1). Taxonomy (GTDB): domain Bacteria; phylum Pseudomonadota; class Gammaproteobacteria; order Burkholderiales; family Burkholderiaceae; genus Paraburkholderia; species Paraburkholderia bengalensis. Next base: position 27,724 of record BBSL01000289.1, read on the forward strand.
AGTGAATTTCGCGTTGGAGGATCAGAGTTTCCGCGCCCACCTCGTGATGCTGATGGCGGAAGATTCGATCCGCCATTTGAGCAACGCGCTGGACGCGTTGCTTTCCAGCATATGAATGCCCCGCTTCCCACGCTGAGCGACCTGGTTGTCGAACGGGTCGGATTTGGCATTTTCGTGCTCGACCGCCAGATGAACGTGCTGATGTGGAATCGCTTCATGCACGATCACAGCGGGCTGTCGGCGCAACAGGTGGTCGGCAAGTCGATTTTCGCGAGCTTCCCGGAACTACCGCGCGTCTGGCTGACGCGCAAGCTCGAAAGCGTGTTTCAGCTTGGCAGCTTCGCGTTCAGTTCGTGGGAACAGCGCCCGTATCTGTTCAAGTTCGATCACGACCGGCCGATCACCGGCGGCGTCGATTTCATGCAGCAGGACTGCACGTTCATGCCGCTCATGCGCGAGCGTGAAGTGGAGGCCGTCTGCGTGACGATTTCGGATGTGACGCACGTGAGCATCATGCAGCGCGAGCGCGAAGAAGCCGTCGCGAAACTGCAGGAATACGCCGATCGCGACGGCCTGACGGGCATCGCGAATCGCCGTTTCTTCGAAGCGCGGCTGCGCGATGAATACACGCGCTGGCAGCGCTACGGGGGCGAGCTGTCCATCCTGCTGTTCGATCTCGATCACTTCAAGAAGATCAACGACCAGTTCGGCCACGTGGTCGGCGACACGGTGCTGCGCGAGATGGCGCAGCGCGTGTCGCACGTCTTGCGCGCGCAGGATACGTTCGGGCGTTTCGGCGGCGAGGAATTCGCGCTGCTTCTGCCGTGCACGCCACTCGAAGACGCGATGCTGGTCGCGGAGAAAATTCGCAACACGATCGGCGACCGGCCCGTCGACGTGCAAGGCGTCGAGGTGCCCGTGACAGCGAGCGTCGGCGGCGCGTCGGCGCGCGTCGGCGTGCCGGCCTACGAAGCGCTGATCAACGAAGCGGACGCGGCGCTCTATAGCGCGAAGCGGCAGGGGCGCAACCGGTCGGTTGCGTTTGTCTGAAGGTTCTTTGCGGGAAGAGCTGGCGCCTTCCCGCTCCGGCGATGCGCATTATTTGCGGCTCATCCACGAACCGACGACGCGCCACTGGCCTTCGCGGCGCGCGAAATCGTCCTTGAACGCGAATATCGCCTGCTGGCCGTCCGGCGCCATGAAGCGGTTCACGCCTATCGCGGTGGCCTGATCGCCGTCCACTTGCACTTGCACGTTCTGCAGTGTCTGCGTGGAGCCGGCGGGCGCAGGCGGCGCGCTCAGCACATCGCTTTTCGAGCGTGTCGTGCCTTGCGGCGTAATTTCGCGATACGAGTCGTCGAGCAGCATTTTCAGCGTGTCGCGGTCGTGATGCATGCTGGCCTGGACCCACGTTTCTTCCATCTGGCGAATCACCGCTTCGTCGTTTTGCGTGGCGAAAACGGGTGCAGAAAGCGTCAATGCGGCGAGAAACGGCGCGGCCGAAAATATCGAGAGTTTCATTGGATCTCCTTATTTCGGATCAAATCAATAATCGAATGCGTTGATTTTTCAAGATACGGAATTACGAAAGAATTTCGCATTGAAAATCTGCCGATAAAATCGGCCTGGCATTCAAGTGAATATTCCTGACCGCTCGAAACGATTGACGCACAAGGCGTACGAGTCAATCGCCCGTCGGGCGGCGTCGGAACGTTGCGCTAAATGTAATCTCGATCGATATCGAGGTATCTGGGAAAATTCCTAACTTGAGTAAACCGGTCGATGCCTTATCCGAAATCAATTGCAAGCTGATTTATGATTTTGTTCGCTGCAACCAAGGAGCAATTTCAACGGCGGCATCGCGCGACCGATCCCTGTGTCCACCCGTTCGCTTCGCCGCGCGGTTCCCGCCGCTTCTGCGTCGACTGTCAAAGATTGGTATACTTTTGCCCGTTTCCCGGCCTCCTGGCCGGTGTTTCGCGCGTGTCCGCGCGCGCGGGCGGCTTGCCCTGCGGGTAGGCATGACTTCTTGATCGCCCCGTCGTGGGTGTCTCAGCGGAGATCGTCTTGGCCGTTTCCAACCTCGTCGTGGACGACACACAAACCGACGCAGCCGCCGCCAGTTCCGGCAGCTCGTTTTACCTCGCGATGCGCATCTTGCCGCCTGCGCAGCGCGATGCGATGTACCAGGTCTATGCTTTCTGCCGCGCCGTCGACGACATCGCCGACAGCGATCTGCCGCGCGCTGAGCGAGACGCGGGCCTCGAGCGCTGGCGGGCCGACATCGACGCGTGCTACGCCGGCTCGCCGCGCGCGTCGCTGCTGGAGCTGACCCGGCACATCCACACGTTTCACCTGCAGCGCGAAGACTTCCACGCGATGATCGACGGCATGGCAATGGACGCGGCCGCCGACATCTGCGCGCCCGACGAAGCCACGCTCGATCTCTACTGCGATCGCGTCGCGAGCGCGGCGGGCCGGCTATCGGTGAGAATTTTCGGGATGCAGGAGCAGCCTGGCATCGAGCTGTCGCACCATCTGGGGCGCGCGCTGCAGCTGACGAACATCCTGCGCGACATCGACGAAGACGCGGAAATCAACCGCTGCTATCTGCCGTACGAATTGCTCGCGCGCGAAGGCATCGCGGCGACGAATCCGCTGCAGATCGCCGATGATCCGTCGCTGCCGCGCGTCTGCGCGACCCTCGCGGAACGCGCGAAGCAGCACTTCGCCGCCGCCGACGCGATCATGGACGCGCAACCGCGCGCGCAGGTGAAGGCGCCGCGCATCATGTCGGGGGTGTACCGCGTGCTGCTGGAGCGTACGCTGGAGCGCGGCTTCGACATTCCGCGCACGAAGGTCAGCAAGCCGAAGCTGCGGATGCTGGCAATCGTCGCGCGGTACGCCTTCTTTTGATGCGAAAGCTGGTCCATGTGATCGGCGCAGGCTTGGCCGGTCTCGCCGCCGCCGTGCAACTGCAGCGGCGCGGCGCGCAGGTCGTGTTGTACGAGGCGGCCGAACAGGCGGGCGGGCGGTGCCGCACGTATTACGACCGCACGCTGGCCACGGCTGTCGACAGCGGGAATCATCTGGTGCTGTCCGGCCAGCAGGCCACACTGAATTACGTGCGCGCCATCGGGTCCGCTGACGATCTCGTCGGACCGACCCGGCCCGAGTTCCCCTTCGCCGATCTCGCGACGAACCAGCGCTGGACCGTCCGGATGTCGCCGGGACGCTTTCCCGCGTGGATTTTCGAGGACCGCGCGCGGGTGCCGGACACGCGATGGACCGACTACCTGTCTATC
>BBSL01000290.1 GCA_001319865.1 Burkholderia sp. E7m39
TGGCGGGCGTCGGCGCGCCGCTCGTCGGCGCAGCCGACAAGGCGGCGCTGCACGCCTCGACCGGTGCGCTCGCCGTCGACATGGAATCTCACCTCGCCGCCGCGATCGCCGAGGCGAACGGCTTGCCGTTCGCCGTCTGCCGCGCGATCGTCGATCCCGCGTGGCGCACGCTGCCGTCCGCCGCGACGGCGGGCCTGCGCGACGACGGCACGACGGCCATCGTCCCGATCCTGCGCGAACTCGCGCGCCAGCCCTCGCAACTGGGCGGCTTGCTTCAGGTTGCCGCCGATGCCCGCGCGGCGCGCGCTTCCCTCGTCGCTGGCCGCGAGGCGCTGGAACGCGCGGGGGCGCTGCGGCCGCTCTGACGCACGAGGCAGTTGGCGCAGAAAACGAAATAGTGTGTTGGGCTTGCTAACCTAGGGAAAACCCTTATCTCTGATATAGTACCAGGTGTTAACCCTAGGTCGCGTCACGAGCGCGTCCACGCTATTTCCGAAGAGGGACCGCAATGAATTTCCACACACGCAAATGGGTCAAGCCCGAAGACCTGAATCCGAACGGCACGTTGTTCGGCGGCAGCCTGCTGCGCTGGATCGATGAAGAAGCCGCGATTTATGCCATCTGCCAGCTCGACAATCAGCGCGTCGTGACCAAGTTCATGTCGGAGATCAACTTCGTCAGCTCGGCGCGTCAGGGCGACATTATCGAACTGGGCATGACGGCGACGCACTTCGGCACGACGTCGCTCACGCTGCGCTGCGAAGTGCGCAACAAGATCACGCGCAAGAGCATCCTGACTGTCGAAAAAATGGTGTTCGTGAATCTGGACGAAAACGGCAATCCGGCGCCCCACGGCCGCACGAAAATCCGTTACTCGGACGAAGCGTTCGAGCGCTACAGCGAGAAGCTCCGCGCGATGCAGCAGCAACCGGCGCTGCTGGCTTCCGACGATACGGAAGACGTGGACCAGAACGCGGACGCGGCCCACTGACCAGCACTGGACGCGACTGACCGCAAGCGCGCTGCAAAAACCAAAGCCCCGGCGGATCGGAACATCGATCTGCCGGGGCTTTTCGTTTTTGCGCCGACGTAGAAGGCTTACTGCGAGGCCGGTTTGTCCGACGAAGGGGCCGGTGTGGCGGGCGCCGGTTTGTCGGTTGTGGGCGCGGCCCCCGACGCAGGCGACGGCGCCGCGCCTTCGCCCGGATCATCGTAGTGAGGGACGCTGTTGTTGTCGGCGGGAGGGCGCTTCGCGCCGCCCGCGCCCGATGCGCCTTCCGCCGGTGCGGCTTGGCCCGGGTCGCTGTAGTTCGGCAGGCTGAGGGGCGCTGCGCCCGGAACCGTGGCGGGCGCCGTGCCCGATGCGCCGCCGGGCGCTTGCGCGCCTGAATCTTCGTCGTCGCCGTAATCAGGCAACGCGGACGCGGGAGCATTGGCGCCGCGCAGCAACGACCGGCGCTGCTGCGTGTAGGCGTCGCGCACAAACGAGTATTTGTCGAGGGCGGCCTGTTCCAGCAGCGTCGTCGCGCCGAGCAGGTCGGAACGCACGCTGACGAACTGCACGAAGAACAGCGGGTACTTGTACTCCGCGCTCATATACGAGATCGGATTGGCGCGGAAGTCGACCAGATAGCCGAGACCGTCGCGGAACGAGCTCGGGCCGAACAGCGGCAGCACCAGATACGGACCGGACGGCACGCCCCAGCGGCCAAGCGTCAGGCCGAAGTCCTGCTTGTGCTTGGGCAGGCCGGCGGGCGTCGCAAAGTCGAGCAGGCCGCCAAGGCCGAATGTCGAGTTCATCGCGAAACGCATCAGGCTTTCCGTTGCGTCCTTGATGTGCAACTGCAGCAGGCTGTTCGCGAAGTTGTCGAGATCGCCCAGGTTCGAGAAGAAGTTGCTGATGGCCTGGCGCAGCGGCTGCGGCGTCACCTTCTGGTAACCCTTCGCGATCGGCACGGCGACCGTGCGGTCGAGCGCGTCGTTGAAGCTGAAAATGGCGCGGTTCATTGGCTCGAGCGGGTCGCCGGGCTTCCGGTCCGGGCCCGTCGCACACCCCGTTGCAAGACTCGCGGCGGCCAGTGCCAGCGCGGCTGTACGCATCTTCATGCGGTGTTCCTTATTGTTTCTTCGATGCGCGGCGAGCGCGCGGTTTGCCCATCAATACCGGCTGGAATACCACAGCGCCAATCAACGTGCAGACAAGGGACAGCGCCAGCAGGCGCCCCATGCTCGACGTTCCGGGGTGGTGCGACAGCCACAGGCTGCCGAAAGCCGTTGCCGTGGTGGCGGCGCTGAACAGCACGGCGTGCGTGAGACTGGATTGCAGCAGACCCGTCTGTCCCCGCCGCCACGCCATCACGAAGTAGATCTTGAACGCCACGCCGACGCCCAGCATCAACGGCAACGCGATGATATTCGCGAAATTAAGTGGCATGTTGAAGACCACACACAACTCCAGCGTGACGATCGCCGACACCAGCAGCGGCACGAGCGTGCGCAGCACATCGCCGAAGCGGCGCAGCGTGAGCCAGAGCAGCGCGCTGATCGACAGGATGGCCCACGCGCCCGCCTGGACGAACGACTTGATGATCACGTTGGCCGAATGCAGGATCGAGATCGGCCCGCCGATCGCGCCCGGTTCCGCCGCCTTCACCGCCTTGGCGAAGTTGCGCAGCATCACGTCGTCGCCGGGATCGGTGCCGGGCGGCACCTTCGGCGAAATTTCGACGAGCGCCTGGCCCGTTGTTTTCGATACCCAGCCGTCGGCGATGTCTTGCGGCACGTTTTGGCGCGTGATCTCCGACGGCTGCAGCAGCGTGGCCAGCTGCTTCAGCGAAATCTTCAGCGGGACCGACATCGCGCGCTCGGCGCGGTCGCGCGTCGAGACGTCCGCGGCGGCGAGCTTGGTCAGCGTGTCGGACAGATGCTTCGCTTCGGCGGCGCCCGGTCCGGGATGATCTTCGGCCGCGAGCGACAGTGAATTCGCCGTGCGCTTGAGCGCCGCGACGCGCACGGCATCGGTGGCGGGCGGTGCGGGTGTTTGCGTGAGCGCGGGCAGCAGCTGTTCGGCAGCGGCTGAAATCAGCGCGAGCTTTTGCGGCTGGTCGGGCGGAATGTAGGTGGACAGGGTCGTCGTGCGGCCGACTTCCGGCAGCTTTGCGAGACGCGCGGCGATCCTGTCCGCATCGGCCAGCGTGGGCGCCAGCACGCGCACATTGTTGACGGCTGCTTCGGGCGCGTCGTTCAGCGAGATCAGCGTCGCCATCGACTCCGTATTCGGGTCCTTCAGATGCAGCGGATTGAAGTCGAAGCGCAGATGCAGCAGCAGCGGCGACGCACCGATGATCAGCACGGCCGTCGCGATCAGCACGGGCGTGCGGTTGCGATCGAGAAAGTCGTCGACGGGTGCGAGGATCGTGAAGCCCGGCGACTCCGCCTCGCCCGGCGGATTGAGAATCTTGATGAGGGCGGGCAGCAGCGTCATGTTGGTCAGATACGCGACGAACATGCCGACGCCCGCGATCTTGCCCAGCTCCGACACGCCGCGATAGGCGGTCGGCAGAAACGAGAAGAAGCTCTCGGCGACGGCGACGGCGGCGAGCGTCAACGGCACGCCGATGCTGTACGCGGTGTGGATCAGCGCGGCTGCGAGCCGGTCGTCGCGATTGCGCTCTTCGCGGTACTTGACGCCGAACTGCACGCCGAAGTCGACGCCGAGCCCGACGAACAGCACCATGAACGCGACGGAAATCATGTTCAGCGCATCGACCAGCATCAGGCCGAGCGCGGCCGTGATCACGAGGCCGACGAACAGCGTGACGAACACGGCGAAGATCAGACGTCCCGAACGCAGCGCGAGCCACAGGATGCCCAGCACGACAAAGAACGTGATGATGCCGTTGAGCTCCGCGCCGTCCTGCACGGACGCGAACTCGTCGTCGGCGAGCGGCTGTTCGCCCGTCAGGCGGATGCGCGCGCCGTAGAGCGAATCCAGGTCGAGCGCCGCCGCCGTCTTGCGGATTTCCTCCGATGCGCCCGCGCCGGCCTGCAGCGCCGCGTAGTTGAGCTTCGGCTGCACGACGATGAACGCGCGCGCGGGCACTTTGGCGGCATCCTTGTCGACGAGCGCGCGCCACGAGAACACGGCGGGTTCGTTGGCGAGCACGTGATCGAGCACCGTCGCACTGCGCGAGAGCAGGTTGCTCATGTCGGCGAGCTTCACCTGGCCGATCTGCAGCGGCAGCAGCAGCGTCGTGTTGAGCGTGCCCGCGAGTCCCGTCAGGCTCGGATCATGAGCGAGCGAATTGATAAGAGGCCGCGCCTTGACCAGTTGCGAAGTCGTCGATTGCACCTCGGCGACGGACGGAAACAGCAAGCCGTTCTTTTCGAAGAACGGGCCGCTGCCCGGTTGCGTGACGGAGCTGAACTCCGTGGTGTTCTTCTGCAACTCGGCGGCCAGCATGTTCGCGGCGGCATCCGCGTATTCGGGCGCCCCCGCCTCGACGACCACCAGCAGCGTCTGCCCGCGATCGGGAAAGGCCTTGTCGATCTGCTCGCCCAGTGCGGTCCATTTCGCATCGTTCTCGACGAGACGGCTGATGTCGGTGTTGATCTTGAAGTGATGAACGACATAGATGGCGCTCAGCACGGCAAGCACGAGCGACAGCACGATGACGTGCAACGGGCGGCGCACCGACCAGACGACGAGGCGGACGATTGAGGACTTCAGCATGTACGCGAGCGGGCCCTTATCATGATTGGCATTATGGGTTGAGGGCACAAGTATACCGACGACGCCGCACGGTCGCGTAAGTGAACCCTGTGCAGCCCGTCAAAGTCTTAAGTCGGTATACTGGCCCCAATCGCGCGGGATGCCGCCTGTCCGCGCGCGTTCACTCCTAACTGTCCCGACGAGCGTATGAAACGTTATCTCTCTGCTTTTCTGGCAGCCGCCGTGGTTTCCACCGCGGCTTTCGCACAAAGCGCGCCTGACGCGATCGTGAAGAGCGCGGTCGAGGGCACGGTCAACGCGATGAAGGCCGACCCGCAGGCTCGCGGCGGCGACATGAAGAAGATCACGCAGGTGGTCGAAACGCATTTCGTGCCCGCCACGAATTTCCAGCGCACCACGCGTATCGCCGTGGGCAAGGCGTGGGCCACGGCTACGCCGGAGCAGCAGAAACAACTGTATGAGCAATTCACGAAGCTGCTTGTCGGCACCTATGCCGCCTCGCTGTCGCAACTGCGCGATCAGGACGTGAAGTTCCGCTTCGCGCCGTCGAATGCAGCCGCTGATGCGAAAGATACCGTCGTCCAGTCGCATGTGCTGAGCAACGGCGGCGACGACTCCATCGACTATCGGCTGGAAAAAACGGCGAACGGCTGGAAGATTTACGACATCAACATGATGGGCGCATGGCTGATCCAGGTGTATCAGACGCAGTTTCAGGATCAGCTGAACAAGGGCGGCGTCGACGGCCTGATCAAGTTCCTCACCGAACACAACGCGCGCAGCGCGGGCTGACGCAACAAACCTTGCACTTGCCGCGCATCTTTGCGCGGCAAGTGCAAGGCCGCGCGAACCCGGCCGCACAAAAGTCACGGCACAAACAGAAAGAGCGCAACGGTTTGACCCGTTGCGCTCTTTTTTATCCGAAGCGGACGAACGTCAGTCCAACGGTCAGTTCAACGCCGCCGCCGACGTCTGCACTTTCTTGCCCGTGCCCTTGACCTTGATCTCTTCGAGCTTGATCTCGACGTGGCGCGAGAACACATACTCAGCGGGACGCTGCTTGTCGAGCGGGATGTCCTTGACGAACGCGCCCGTCGTCTTCGCGCCGCTCAGGCTGACCTTCAGCGCCTTCAGCGGATGCGCGACCGTGTCCATCACGGCTGTCGCCTCGAAGCCGCAGTGGACCATGCAGTCCGCGCACTTCTCATATTTGCCCGTGCCGTACTTGTCCCAGTCGGTGGTTTCCATCAGTTCCTTGAAGGTCTTGACGTAACCTTCGCCGACCAGATAGCACGGCTTTTGCCAGCCGAACACCGTGCGCGCCGGGTTGCCCCACGGCGTGCATTCGTAGCTCTGGTTGCCGGCCAGGAAGTCGAGGAACAGGCTCGACTGGCTGAACGACCACTTCTTGCCGTTGTTGCCGCGCTTGAAGATTTCGCGGAACAGGGTCTTGGTCTTGTCGCGGTTCAGGAAGTGCTGCTGGTCCGGGGCACGTTCATACGCATAGCCCGGCGACACCGTGATGCCGTCCACGCCCATCTCGCCGACGGTGTCGAAGAACTTCGCCACGCGCTCGGGCACGGCGTCGTTGAAGAGCGTGCAGTTGATGTTCACGCGGAAGCCGCGGCGCTTGGCTTCCTTGATGGCCGCGACGGCCTTGTCGTACACGCCTTCCTGCGAGACCGAGTGATCGTGCGCTTCGCGGTCGCCGTCGAGGTGCACCGACCAGACGAAGTACGGGTTCGGCTCGTAATCGTCCATCTTCTTTTCCATCAGCAGCGCGTTCGTGCACAGGTACACGAACTTCTTGCGCGCCATGATGCCCTTGACGATCTCGGGCATTTCCTTGTGCAGCAGCGGCTCGCCGCCCGCGATCGAGACCACGGGTGCGTTGCACTCGTCGACGGCTTCGAGGCATTCGGCCAGCGACAGACGCTGGTTCAGGATGGGATCGGGATAGTCGATTTTGCCGCAACCGTTACATGCGAGGTTGCATCGGAACAGCGGCTCGAGCATCAGCGCGAGCGGGTAGCGTTTGTTGCCCTTGAGGTGCTGGCTCATGATGTATGCGCCAACCCGGACTTTTTGTAGCATCGGAATAGACAAATCGTCCTCCTTAAACTTCGCGTGCAGCGAGTGGTTGCGTCAGCTTCGACGGCAACTTGAATTCAACCTTTTCTTCACGTCCCGCCATCGTGGTTACGTCGACGGGGCCCAGTGCGCGAAGCGCATCGATCACGTTCTCGACCATTTCTTCCGGTGCCGATGCGCCTGCCGTGATCCCGACCGTTTTCACGTTGGCGAACCATTCCGGCCTGACTTCGGAGCCATCGGCGACGAGGTAGCTCGGCACCCCCGATTCGCTGCCGATTTCGCGCAGGCGGTTCGAGTTCGAGCTGTTCGTTGCGCCCACTACCAGCAGCACGTCGACTTGCGAACTGAGTTCGCGCACGGCTGCCTGGCGGTTTTGCGTCGCGTAGCAGATGTCGCGCGTGTCCGGTCCGACGATGTCGGGAAAGCGGCGCTTCAGCGCGTCGATGATGCCGCGCGTATCGTCCACCGACAGCGTGGTCTGCGTGACGTAGGCAAGTGGCGTGTCGATGGGCAGTTCCAGCCGCGCGACTTCCGCTTCGCTTTGCACGAGCAGCACGGTGCCCGGAATCTGACCGATCGTGCCTTCGACTTCGGGATGGCCCGCGTGTCCGATCAGGATCAGCGTGCGCCCGCCCGCCACATACTGGCGGCCTTGCACATGAACTTTGGTCACCAGCGGGCAGGTGGCGTCGAGCACGTCGAGGCCGCGCTGCTCCGCGTCGCGTTCGACGCTTTGCGCAACACCGTGGGCACTGAAAATGGCAACTGCGCCCTGCGGCACTTCATCGAGTTCCTCGACGAAGCGCGCGCCTTTACGGCGAAGATTATCGACCACGTGCCTGTTGTGGACGATTTCGTGACGCACATAAACTGGTGCGCCATGTTGCTGCAAAGCGCGATCGACGATTTCGATCGCCCTTACAACCCCCGCACAAAAGCCGCGGGGTTGAGCAAGGATGACTCGCATAGGCTGGCGAACTCCGACTGACGCGGGTTCCGGGCAGATCGGTAAAAACGACCTGTTCGCCGCGTCTGTATATTTAGTTGATGTCTTAAATCCGACGAAAGTCGATACTCGAGACCAAACGCGCATTCTAACGCTATCGGCATCGGTTTGCTTTTCAGGAGCCGCGGAGTGTGGCGTTTGCGCGCCGTGGTCTGCGGCAAAAATGACTCGCTGCACCGGCTGGCGGGAACCCTTAAACTATCGGGCTTTGTTGCGCCGACGCATGGCTTACGCTTTCCGGCGCACAGCTTGTGAATTTTCTGCGGCGTCTACGGCGGACGACGCATTCTTGAACGGTGCGAAACCGCGGCCTATCACATAATCGGCGGCTGGGACGTAATCGATTTCCACGACTGGCGCCGCGCCCCTTTGCAGGCGCGCCGCGCCCGTCGCCGCGCCGCCATGCAGGCCGGCGGCGCGGCATTCATAGAGGGCAATGCATGATGGCGGCGGTTCTGTTTCTGTTGGCGTGTCTGTCGCTGTTGATCTGGTGTGTACTGCTGTTCGCGCGCGGCGGCTTCTGGCGCGCACAGCCTGCCGCGCCGCTCGCGCCGCAAACGCGCGACGCGTGGCCCGGCGTCGCCGCCGTCGTGCCGGCGCGCAACGAGGCGGACGTGATTGCGCAGGCCGTCACGTCGCTGCTCACGCAGGACTATCCGGGCGAATTTCATGTGATCGTCGTCGACGACCACAGCAGCGACGGCACCGCGGACGCCGCCCGCGCGGCCGCGCTCGCGCTGCAATGCCCGGACCGTCTGACGGTGATTACCGCGAAGCCGCTGCCGACGGGCTGGTCCGGCAAGGTGTGGGCGCAGTCGCAGGGCATCGAGGCGGCGCGTTCATTGGGTTTCACGCCCGAATACCTGCTGCTGACGGACGCCGACATCGGCCATCCCGCCGACGCCCTCACGCAACTCGTCATGCGCGCCGACACCGAACAGCGCGATCTCGTCTCGCTGATGGTGCGTCTGCGCTGCGATTCGTTCTGGGAAAAAGCGCTGATTCCCGCCTTCGTGTTCTTCTTCGCGAAGCTGTATCCGTTCGCATGGGTCAACAATCCCCGCAACCGCACGGCGGGCGCGGCGGGCGGCTGCATGCTGGTGCGCCGCACGGCGCTGGAAGAAGCGGGTGGCATCGAATCGATCCGCGCCGAACTGATCGACGATTGCAGTCTCGCCGCGCGCATCAAGCATCGCGGCGAAGGCCGTCACCCCATCCGGCTGGACGTGGCGGCGCGCAGCGTGTCGCTGCGCCCGTACGACAGCTGGCGCGAAATCTGGAACATGATCGCGCGCACCGCGTTCACGCAGCTGCGTTATTCCGCATGGCTGCTGGCGGGCACGCTGCTCGGCATGACGATCATCTACCTCGTGCCGCCCGTCGTCGCCGTCGTGCTCGGGCCGAAGGGCTGGCCCGCATGGCTCGCGTGGGCCGCGATGTGCTGCGCGTACGCGCCGATGCTGCGCTACTACCATCGCTCGCCGCTCTGGGCGCCGTTCCTGCCCCTCGTCGCGCTGTTCTACGTCAGCGCGACGTTCGGTTCGGCCCTGCGCTACTGGCGCGGCAAGGGCGGGCAATGGAAGGCGCGCGTGCAGGCGCCTGCCGGGACGAATCAATGAAGCGGCTCGTCTGCCTGATCGCGCTGATATCCACCGTGATGTTGGGCTCGATGCAAGGCGCATTCGCCGACGACCAGACCAGCCACGACCGCACCACCGACTATCTGCGCCAGAAGTTCGGCCTCGCCAAAGAAAAGGCCGAGCAGATCTCAAACGCGGTGCGCGCTGCGTCGGACAAGTACGCGCTGCCGCCCGCGCTGATCCTCGCGATCATCTCGATCGAATCGCGCTTCAAGGAAAAGGCCAAGGGCGGCAACGGCGCGACGGGCCTGATGCAGGTCGTGCCCGGCGCGCACCGGCGCATGCTGAAAGACGTGAAGGATCTGACCGACCCTGAGACCAACATCGAAGTCGGCTCGGCGATCCTGTATGGCTACATGAAGTCGGCGGGCGGCGATCTGAATGCCGCACTGAAGAGCTACGGCGGGTCGCAAGCGTACGCGGAAAAGGTGAATGGCCGCGCGAAGACGTTTGCCGAAGTGGTCGACGCCCAGGCCAGCGCGGCATCCGTCGCCGATCAGCCGCTGCCGTCGCGCGACGGCGGGTGTGACGCGCGCTATACGTCGCTGTGTATCGGGCCCGTGGTGTACGTGAGCCCTGCGCCCGACGCCGCGTCCAGTCCGACGGTCACGCAGCGCGCGGCAAAACTGCTGAACTCGCTATTGCCGCTCTCGTCGTCGAACTGAGCGGCGTATTGAGGGGTGCATTGAGCGGCGCACTGCGGTCGGCTCGACGAGCCGCCGCGCATCACTTCTGCGTCAGCATCATGTACATCTGGATGACCATGTCCGGCGAGAACTGGAACGGCACCCAGCCGTGCCCCGTATGACGCATGACGAGCAGGCGGTCGCCGTTGGACTGCTTCTGCACGGCCATCATCGGATTCTTCGTCGACACGAAACGCCAGCCGGCAGGCAGATTCGGCGGGACTTCGGGCTCCATCGACGCGCGCGCGTTCGACAGCTCCTCGACCAGCTGACCGACCTGCAGCGGATGCAGCGTGACGGACTGGCCGCCGATGGTCATCGTGATTTCGTTCTGGCTCGGGCGCTCGATGTGCAGCGTGGGCTTCTGATCTGCAACGGGCGCAGCGGGCATGTCGACGGGCGCGTCCGCCGGCGCCTCGACAACCGACACGTCAGCCGCTGCTTCGTCTTGCGCGGGCCGACCGTTCGCCGTGTCGGCGCGATGCGTTGCCGTCGCGGCCTGAATGAGCTGATCGACGCCCGACTCGAGCTCGCCAAGCTGTTCCTGAAGATTCATGCGTAGTTCTCTGGTAAGACCCGCGATTTTACCTTCTGCGCGCCGACCTTAGCCCGAGAGTCGACGCCGAGTTGTAACAAACCGTATGCGAGCCGCGCAGGAACGGAACGAAAAATCACGCCTTCAGATAACCCGCGTGGCGAAACCAGTCGAGCGCGTCGCGCAAGCCTTCCCGATACGGCCGCGCGCGATAGCCGAGTTCGCGCTCCGCCTTCGCCGACGTGAAATACATCTTGTTCTTCGACATCTTCAGACCGTCCACGGTCACGAACGGCTCGCGCTTCGTGAACTTCGCGACGGCTTCCGCGCCCATTGCGAGGGGATACAGCGGCCAGCGCGGCAACGCGATGGTCGGCGCCTTGCGCCCGACCATGCCGGCGATATCCGCGAGCATCTGCTGCAGCGGCAGATTCTCGCCGCCGAGAATGTAGCGCTCGCCGATCTTGCCGCGTTCGAGCGCGAGGAAATGACCCATCGCGACATCGTCGACGTGCACGAGGTTCAGGCCCGTGTCGACGAACGCGGGAATCTTGCCCAGCGCCGCCTCGACGATGATGCGGCCCGTCGGCGTCGGCTTCACGTCGCGCGGACCGATGGGCGTCGACGGATTCACGATCACGGCGGGCAGGCCGTCGTTCGCGATCATGCGTTCGACGGCGCGTTCGGCGAGCACCTTGCTGCGCTTGTAGACGCCGATCGCCTGCTGCGGCGTCATCGGCGAGGTTTCGTCGACCGACTGGCCCGAGCCCGTCACCTTCAGCGTCGCGACGCTGCTCGTGTAGACGATGCGCTCGACGCCTTCCTTCAGCGCGGCGCGCATCGTCGCTTCCGTGCCTTCCAGGTTCGAGCGCTCGATTTCGAGCGGGTCGGGCGCCCACAGCCGGTAGTCCGCCGCGACGTGCAGCAGATAACGCGCGCCGCGCAGCGCGGCGCGCATCGACGCTTCGTCGCGCATGTCGCCGACGGCGATTTCCGCGTCGAGCGATTCGACGTTGCGGCGCGGGCTGGTCGGCCGCACGAGCACGCGCACCGCGAAACCCTTTTGCTGCGCGATGCGCGCGACGGCCGAGCCGACGAAACCGGAGGCGCCGGTGACGAGTACGAGATCGCGAGTCTGATCGGTCATTGCTTGCCGTTTTCCTGAAAGCTGCGTGAAGTGCCGCCTGACGGGCGCATGGGTGAGGTTTGCAGAGGTCGGATTGTACGTGCTGCGTGTTTGGCGTGGCGCTTGCGGCGGGCAAGCCTGCCTGGCCGGACGCAAGCAAAGCCCGCGAGGCGCGACTAGAATGCCCGCGTAAACGTGATGTCGCTGCGGCAACGTCCATGCAGGAACGTCAGTGCGGCAAGGCAAACATACAAGGAGGTGAGAGCATGACCGGCACGGATCTCGATTCGCGGATCGAAACGTATTACGTGCGGGTGCGCGGCGTGGTGCAGGGCGTGGGCTTCCGTCATGCGACGGTGCGCCAGGCGCATGCGCTGGGTATCCGGGGATGGGTGGCGAATCTGGACGACGGCTCTGTCGAGGCGATGCTGCAAGGCCCGGCGAACCAGGTCGACCGGATGCTGTCGTGGCTGCGTCACGGGCCGCCGGCCGCGCGCGTGACGGAAGTCGCGGGCGAAGAATGCGCCACCGACAAACGTTACGAGCGCTTCGAACAGCACTGAAGCAACGCGCGCGGGAACGAGCCGCGAGCCCGCGCGCGTCGCAGCCGTCACGTCATGCGAACGCGTGACTACTAGCCCTCAGCGCGCCACCAGCAGGCTTTCCGCAAAGCCCCAGTCGTGTTCGATCCATTGATGACTGCACGCGAAGCCCGCGTCATCGGCGATCGCGTGCAATTCTTCCGCACGATACTTGTGGCTGCTTTCCGTCCAGATCGTCTCGCCTTCCTGTAGCTCGACCGTCAGCTTCGCCGCGCGCACCTGCACACTCACGCGACGCTTCGCGCGCAGATGCATCTCGATGCTGCGCACGTCCGCATTGAAGCGCGCGACGTGCTCGAACGCGTCGAGGGGGAAATCGCCATCCAGCTCGCGGTTGATCCGCGCGAGCAGATTCAGATTGAACGCCGCCGTCACGCCGATCGGGTCGTCGTATGCGGCGATCAGCACGGGCACCGGTTTTTCGAGGTCGGTGCCGAGCAGCAGCGCGTCGCCGGGCGCGAGCATGTTGCGGATCTCGCGCAGAAAGCGCGTGGCCGCGAGCCGCCCGAAGTTGCCGATGGTGCTACCGAGAAACAGCACCAGCAGAGGTTCGTCTTTCGCGCGCCGCTTGCTCACTTCCGCGAGCCCCGCAAGGTAGTCGCGCTCGTAACCGACGATCGAAATCCGTTCGATATCGCCGAGTTCGCGGCGACACAATTGCAAAGCGGTGCGCGAAATTTCAATCGGGCTGTAAGTCGTGGGGCGCTTTTTACAGAGCGCTTCGAGGATGCGGCGCGTCTTGCGGCCGCTGCCGCTGCCCAGCTCCGCGACGATCGCATCGTGCGGCAGATGCGCGACGATATCGTTCGCGTGGTTCGCGAGCAGGCGTTCTTCGGCGCGCGTGACGCCGTATTCGGGCAGCGCGGTGATCACCTCGAACAGCGCCGAGCCCACTTCATCGTAGAGATATTTCGACGGCAACTCCTTCTGCGGCGCTTTGCTGAGGCCAGCGCGAACAGCGGCGGCGAATTCCGGCGATACGTCGTGCGTCAGATGATGCGATACGGCTGGCTGAGTCATGTTGGCTCCGTGTTGTCTCGTTCCAGTGGAGGCTTGCGGACTGCGGAACAGCGAAAGCGTTGGAGGTGAATGGACCGGCATGCGTTCAGGCCAATCAGCGTGAGCGCGTTCGATGACGGGCGCGTGTCTGCGTTCGCGCGTCAGCGGCGCGTCGAAGCAGACTGAAAGCCGCGGCGGGCGGCCTGGACGGAACAGCGAAGCAAAAACTGCGCACGCGTTTCCGCCGATGATTCGCCGGCATCGCGCGGCGGGAAGTGGAGTTTGTTTTTATAGTGCATTGCACGCAAACGTGCACGGGAAGTGCCCGGCGAAAAACACGATGCGGCTTCGCAACCCGTCTAGAATGCGCGCTTCACGTCGTCGCGATGCGGCGCGCCCGTCAGCGCCGGCGTCGCGCAACTAACACCGCAGTTAAAACAAAACCCGAGAATGGACGAATCAGCTCGCGGCAACACATGTGGCCGCACGCAAAATCGCAAAAGAAATAGAGCAAACGGCTTCCCGCAGCGGATCAACCGATGAACGTCTACCAGCCGGGACGCGGCATCGCGCTTTCCGTGAGCGCATCGGCGCTGTTCGCGCTGCTCTCCGTCTACGCGAAGCTGCTCGCGCCGTTGACGGGACTCGACATCTTCGCGTGGCGCGTGATCTGGACCGTGCCGGGCGCTTTCACATTGCTCGCGATGCGCTCGCGCCTGCCGCAGCTCACGGCGCTGTTGCAGCGCGCCGTCAGCGAGCCGCGCACGGCGCTGCTGCTCGTCGTCAGCGCGGCGCTGCTGGGCTTGCAGTTGTGGGTGTTCCTGTGGGCGCCGCTGCACGGGCGAATGCTGGAGGTGTCGCTGGGCTATTTCCTGCTGCCGCTGACGATGGTGCTGCTCGGGCGCTTCTACTATCACGAGCGGCTCGAGCCGCTGCAGTGGCTCGCGGTCGCGTGCGCGGCGCTCGGCGTGCTGCACGAACTGTGGGTGACGCGGGCGTTCTCGTGGCCGACGTTGCTCGTCGCGCTTGGCTATCCGCCGTATTTCGTGCTGCGTCGCAAGATCAACGCCGATTCGCTGACGGCATTCGCGCTGGAGATGTCGCTGCTGCTGCCGTTCGCGCTGGCGAGGGCGGTGACGGGCGGCTCCCTCGCGCTGCTGTCGGGCCGCGTTGAATTGTGGCTGCTGTTGCTGCCGGGGCTCGGCGCGTTGAGCACGGTGGCGCTCGCGTCGTACCTGAAGGCCAGCCGTTTGCTGCCAATGGCGCTGTTCGGCATTCTCGGCTACGTCGAGCCCGTGCTGCTGGTGATCGTGTCCGTCACGCTGCTCGGCGAAACGTTGACGGCGCAGCAGTTGGGCACTTACGTGCCAATCTGGATTGCGGTCGGGCTGACTGCGCTGCACGGCGTGCGGCTGCTCGCACCGCGCTGATGGGCGGCAAGCGCGGACCAGGCGACGTGAGCGGCATGGGCTGCATGGGCGGTGAGGGCGACACGAGCGGCGCTGCGCGACCGCCTCACGACCGGCGATGCGTCGCGGCAGGCGCTGCGCGGTCGTGAGTCGGGCCGGCCTTTGCCTCGATCGCCTCGCGCAACGCGGGGCGCCAGCCGAACGCGAACAGCGCTTCCGCTAGCACGAACAGCGGCCCGACCAGCAGGCCGGTCACATCGTCGACGAAGGCGGGCTTGCGATGCTCGTAAGCAGCGTGTCCGACGCACTGAAACACCCAGCCGATCACGAACAGTCCGATGCCCGATGCGAGCCACACGAAAGTGGACTGCCCGGCGAGCCACGCGCCGCACGCGATGCACAGCGCCGACACGACGGTCATCATCAGGCCGAGCGCGACGTCGAGCGCGAAGTAGTAGACCACGCTCGCGCCGAACAGCAGCCACGCGAGGGATAGCGTGAACGGCAACGCAAACGGCAGCCCCGCGAGCGTCCAAGCAGGGCGGCTCAGCAGCACGGCGATGGCGAGCACGATCATCGGAATGCCGATGAAGTGCGTCGCGATGTTGCGCCGGTCGCGATGATAGGCCGCATATTGCGCGAGCTGATCAGTGAGCGTTCTCATGGATGACGTTTCCTCGTCGAAATCGTCCTGGTCGCGGACGGCGCGATGTCGCCGCCGATCGTCCGACTGTACCAGCCGCGCCTGGAGTGATGACTTCAAACATCCGATTGCGCGCGGCCCGCGTTCTTTAGAGATAGGCGATCAGGCGAGCCGGGTACGATTGCCGATATTTTTTTCGCCGCAATCACGTTCGCTTTTTTGCGACCCGCAGAACGATGCCGCGCGGCGCATCGCTCGCATTCTTCAGAATTCCAAAGGATTGAAATGCATACGTCGGATCTCGCGCTGTCGCCCGCCGAGCGTTATCAGGAGTCGGTCTCGCTTCATTCGTCCGGGCGTTTCGCGCAGGCGCTCGCATGGCTCGACTCGCTGCTGCAAAACGATCCCGCGCATGCACAGGCGCTGCGGCTCGCGTCCCTGTGCCTGAAAGCGCTGGTCGACGCGGAAGACGCAAAAGCCGGCAAGGCCGTCGCCGACGACATCGATCTGGCTGACGCGCACAACGACCTTGGCGGCTGGTTTTACGGCCGCCAGCAGTTGACGCAGGCCGAGCACGCCTATCGCGCGGCATTGTCGATGAGGCCGGAGATGGCGAAGGCGTTGAACAATCTCGGTCTCGTGTTGCGCGAGCTCAAGCGCGAGCAGGAGGCCGAGGCCGCGTTCGTGCAAGCGCTCGCCATCGCGCCGGACTACGCGACCGCGCGCAACAACCTTGGCGTGCTGCTGTGGCAAGCGAAGCGTTTGACGGAGGCCGAGGCTGCTTATCGCGACGTCGTCGGTCGCGAGCCCGGCAACGTGAGCGCGCACAACAATCTCGGCTTGCTGCTGCTGGAACTGAATCGGCTGCCGGAAGCGGAGCAGGCGTGCCGTCAGGCGCTGGCGCTCGACCCGCGGGTGCCGGAAGCCCACAACAATCTAGGCAACGTGCTGTGGCAGCAAGGACGCGTCGCGCAAGCCATCGACGCCTACCGCAACGCGCTGGCGCTGCGGCCCGATTACGCCGGCGCGAAGGCGAATCTCGCGCTGCCGCTGCTGTGCACCGGCGACTACGCGCAGGGCTGGGCGCTCTACGAGTCGCGCTATCACGAGGCGATCGCGACGCGCAGCGTGTCGCCGCCGCCCGTGCCGTATCCGCAGTGGCGCGGCGAGCCGCTCGGCGGCAAATCGCTGCTGGTGTGGCCCGAGCAGGGTTTCGGCGACGCCCTGCAATTCTGCCGCTATCTGCCGATGCTGAAGCGCCGGGGCGCGGCGGAGGTGAGCGTCGCGTGCCAGCCCGCGTTGCAGCGGCTGTTCGACAGCCTGGAAGGCGTGGACGCGGTGTATCCGCTCGACGGCAAGACGACGATACCCGGCCACGACCACTGGTGCTTGATGCTGAGCCTGCCAATGCTGTTCAACACCACCGTCGACACGATTCCCGCGTCGACGCCGTATCTGCGCGCGCCTGCCGCGCTCGCGCAGCATTGGCGAAGCCGGCTGCCCGAAAGCGGCTTCAAGGTGGGCGTCGTGTGGGCAGGCGATCCGCGCCCGCATGATCCGAGTTCGAATGCGATCGACCAGCGCCGCTCGATGACGGCGCTGTCGTTTGCGCCGTTATTGCGCGTGCCGGGCGTGACGTTCGTGAGTCTGCAAAAAGGCTCGGCGACGCGCCCGCAGATCGCTAGTCTGCCCGCAGCGCTTCGTCCGTTGGACCCGATGGACGACGTCGAGGATTTCGCCGATACGGCCGCTATCGTCGAGAACCTGGACCTGGTGATGACCGTGGATACGTCGATCGCGCATCTGGCCGGCGCGCTCGGCAAGCCGGTGTGGATTCTGTCTCGCTACGACGCGTGCTGGCGGTGGCTTCGCGACCGCGACGACTCGCCGTGGTATCCGACCGCGCGTCTGTTCCGGCAGACCGCGCCGGGCGACTGGGACAGCGTCGTCGCGCGCGCGGCGCAAGCGCTGGCGAGCCTGCCGAAGGGCACCACGCCGCCGTAAGCGCAATCAGCGCAATCAGCGCGACAGGGCGCGCCGCGCGCTTCAGAACGGATTGTCGATCACGCCCGGCTTCGCGTCGGGCTCGTCCTTCACTACATCGGGCAGATGGGCTTCTGCCTGCAGCGCGGCGACGATGCCGTCAAGCGCTTCCTTCAACGCCAATGCCGCCTTCAGGCCGCGCTTGTCCTTCGTGATGTCGAGCGTGCCGTTCAGCGTCACGCGCGTGGTGCCGTTCGACACCGTCAGCGCGTCGCCCTGAATGTTGAGCACGTCGTCGTTCGAATACGCTTTAAACACCTTTCAGCCCTCCCGGACGCTGGTCCTTCAGATTTTCCGGAATGCCCGGAAAGCGGATGCCGCTCGTCGCCTCAAGCTCATGCACGGACTTCACTTCGTAGCGGTCGGTGGCGACGTTGTCCGTGACGATCGCAAACGCGAGCTTCTTCGACGGCACGTAGACGACCTTGAACAGCTGCGTCGGCACGAATACGCGCGTCGGTCCGATGGTCTGCAACTGCGCGCCGACGAACATCGGACCCGTCACGACGTAAGTGTCGTCGTATTTGATCGCGAGCTTGCGCACGGCCGTCTCGATGCGCGCCCACAAACGCTGATTGTTCTCGCGGTTTTGCGGGACGATGTTCGCAAGCGAGAACGATTGTGCCATCGCTTCTTCGTTCCAGCGATTGCCCGCCGGACTCATGTGGCCGCGATCGAAACCGCTGCGCTTGTAATCGGCCAGCGTCGCGCCTTCGCCGTCGGGGAGGCGCGCATCCTCGAAGAACTTGTTGGTGCGCACCATGTCTTTCGCGGCTTCGATATGGTCGCGCGTCAGATGCTCGGCGGACCACAGGGGCCCGTGCGTGATGCCCGAATGCAGGACGGCGAAATCCGAGTAGCACAACATGCGCGACTTCGGCGTCATCTTCGCGTTCGTCAGCACGGGCCATTGGGCGTTGGGCGTGAAATCCGTGCACGACGTTGCCGCCCATGCGTGAGTCGCGTGACTCGCGGCCATCGCGGACACGATGAGCAGGCTGACTAACCACTTCTTCATAGATCGGAAAGGACGAATGACGGGGCCGCAAGTATAGCCGCGCGACCTATGCGCCATGCAAGCAATTCCGTGTGTTTAACGCGGCGCGAGCGCGCGCGTCGGCAAAAGCGCCATGACGCATTGCCGCGAGTGGCGGCAATTTGTGCGCGTCAAAACGAAAAGAGGAAGGAGTGGGAAAGGAATACCGCATTCGCGAGGGCATCGTCGAATGCGGCGTGGATGCAATCGATAAAAAGGTCAGCGTCCAAACACGCTGTGTTCGGCATGAACGGGAAGCGTGTCGACGGCCTGCAGCCGCCAGTAGCCGTTCATCGGCCGGTGCGTGCGGTCGGATGACCACGCCGCCACGCCCTGTGCCGAACTGACCCGTTGACGCCGGTCCACGTGCAGGCCATTCAGTGTGCATAGAGGCGCGTCGGCACTCGGCGCGCAAAGTTTGGTGACGCCGTCTTCGTCGTGAAGTTCGCCCCATGGGGGCAGGTCGATCCCATCGTGCGCTTCTCTCGACCAGCGACGCTCGTCGGTATCGAGCCAGAGCACGGCGTAGTCGTGATTGACGGTGGGGTCCGAACCGTTGATCAATATCGTCAGCCGCATGCAGAGATCCCCCGGGAAAATTGCGTATGTGCGCTTCACCAGTCTACTTCGGGCCTCCCGTTATGCAAGGCAAACAGCTATCGCGCGGATTGAAAAACCCTATTGGGAACGGATCGCTCAACATCTAGATTTAATGCACGGCACAGATGTGCGCGGCTGGCCGGTGGTCGACCATCACAAATGCGCGCTCCCACATACAGGCTTTGGATGGAGGCTCAGATGTCGCAACTCAAGGGTTCGAAAACCGAGGAAAATCTGAAGGCCGCATTTGCGGGCGAATCGCAGGCCAATCGCCGCTATCTGTATTTCGCGGCAAAGGCCGATGTCGAGGGACAGAACGACGTCGCTGCGCTATTCCGTTCGACGGCGGAAGGCGAGACCGGCCATGCGCACGGTCACCTCGAGTATCTGGAAGTCGTGGGCGACCCGGCAACGGGGCTGCCGTTCGGGTCGTCGCGTCAGAATCTGCAGGCCGCCATCGCGGGCGAAACGCACGAATACACCGACATGTACCCCGGCATGGCGAAAACCGCTCGCGACGAAGGCTTCGACGAAATTGCGAACTGGTTCGAGACGCTGGCAAAAGCGGAACGCAGCCACGCGAATCGCTATACGAAGGCACTGGAAGCGCTCGTCGACTGACGTCGCGGGCGTGCGCGCCTTGTTGCTTCCCGTCGTTTGCACGCGATGCGAACATGGCGCGCGATATTGCGGCATAAGCGCGCGCGCCGAAGCGAGATGCTTCGCCAAAGCGCGCGCCGCACGCGCATAAAAAGCACGAACGCGGGCAACATCAGGAGACTCAGGCCATGCCTCATAAGGAAGGCAGTCTCGAAGCGCCGACACGTCATCCCCTCGACTGGAAGTCGGACGCTTTCTACGATCCCGATGCAATCGATCAGGAACTGACGCGCGTGTTCGACATCTGCGCGGGTTGCCGCCGCTGCGTGTCGCTGTGCGGCGCGTTTCCGACGCTGTTCGATCTGGTGGACGAAACCGACACGGGCGAAGCACATGAGGTCGACAAGCAGCACTTTGGCGCCGTCGTCGATCAATGCTATCTGTGCGACCTGTGCTACATGACCAAGTGCCCTTACGTGCCGCCGCACGCCTGGAACGTCGATTTTCCGCATCTGATGCTGCGCGCGAAGGCGGCCGCGTTCAAACGCGGCGAGGTCAAGCTGCGCGACAAGCTGCTATCGAACACGGACGCGCTCGGCACGTTTGCGGGTATTCCCATCGTCACGCAGACGGTCAACGCGGTGAATCACACGGATGCCGCGCGCGGCATGATGGAAAAAGCGCTCGGCGTCGACAGGAAAGCATGGTTGCCGGATTTCGCGCCGCGCAAGTTTCGCAGCGCCGCGAAGAAGTCGCCGCAGGCGCAGGCGAGAAACGGCGAGCGCACGCCCGGCAAGGTCGCGATCTACGCGACCTGCTACGTGAACTTCAACGAGCCCGGCATCGGCCACGATCTGCTGGCCGTGCTCGCGCACAACGACATTCCGTATGAACTCGTCGCGAGCGAATCGTGTTGCGGCATGCCGTTGCTGGAACAGGGCAATCTCGACGGCGTCGCGGCGAAGAAAGAGAAGAACATGCCCGTGCTCGCGCGTTACGCGCGCGACGGCTACGCGATCATCGGCGCGATTCCGAGCTGCGTGCTGATGTACAAGCACGAACTGCCGCTGATGTTTCCCGACGACGCCGACGTGCGCGCCGTCAGCGAAGCATTCTGGGACCCGTTCGAGTACTTCGTGTCGCGCCATCGCGACGGCCTGCTGAAGACCGACTTCAACACGCCGCTCGGCAAGGTGTCGTATCACGTGCCGTGTCATGCGCGCGTGCAGAACATCGGACGCAAGACGTCGGAGACGCTGGCGCTCGTGCCGGACACGCAGGTGACGGTGGTCGAGCGCTGCTCGGGACATGCTGGCACGTTCGGTGTGAAGAAGGAATTCCACGCGACGGCGATGAAGATCGGCACGCCCGTGTTCAAGGCGATGGCGCAGCCGCAGCCCGACTACATCTCGTCCGATTGCCAGCTTGCGGGGCATCACATCGCGCAGGGCTTCGACGAGAACGGTTCGCCG
This sequence comes from Burkholderia sp. E7m39, assembly GCA_001319865.1. Taxonomy (GTDB): domain Bacteria; phylum Pseudomonadota; class Gammaproteobacteria; order Burkholderiales; family Burkholderiaceae; genus Paraburkholderia; species Paraburkholderia bengalensis. The sequence continues at coordinate 21,224 of BBSL01000290.1, forward strand.
AAGACGCCGCTCGCGCATCCGTTGACACTGCTGCGCAAGGCGTACGGCCTTTGATCGGCCTTTGATCTTCACCCAGCGAGGATACCGATGAGCATCGCGAGGAACACCCTGTTGTCGCTCGAAAACTATGCGAAGCAGCGCAAGACGATGCGCGAGCAGGTGATCGAGCACAAGAAGAACCGCATCGTGCGGCTTGGCAATCACCTGACGTTTCTGTTCGAAGACGAACTGACGATTCGCTATCAGATTCAGGAGATGCTGCACATCGAAAAGATCTTCGACGAAGACGGCATACAGGGCGAACTCGAAGCGTATCTGCCCCTCGTGCCCGACGGCAGCAACTTCAAGGCGACGATGCAGATCGAGTACGAAAACGAAGTGGAGCGGCGCGCGGCGCTCGCGCGTCTGATCGGGATCGAGGACAACGTGTTCGTCAAGGTGGACGGCGAAGCACCCGTCTATGCCGTCGCCGACGAAGACCTCGAACGCGAGAACAACGAGAAAACTTCAGCCGTGCATTTCGTGCGCTTCGAGTTGACGCCTTCGATCAAGGCACGGCTTCGCGACGGCGCGGCATTGCAGATCGGCTGCGATCATCCGAACTATCCCGTCGATACGCAAACGGTTCCCGACTCCGTGCGTCAATCGCTCGTCAAGGACCTGCGTTAAAGCGGCTTGATATAGACGATGGAGCCCGGCAGCTCGGCAACCGTGTCGTAGAGCCGCCTTGCCGTGCGATTCGATTCGTGCGTGAGCCAGTACACGCGCTCCGCGCCCGCAGCCTTCGCTGCTTCATAGACGGCTTCGATCAACGCGCGGCCCACGCCTTTGCCGCGCTCTGATTCGAGCGTGAACAGATCATGCAGATAGCACCTTGAACCGGCGCTTATCGTGCTGCGGTGATACAGGTAATGCACGAGTCCGACCAGCGTGCCGTCGTCGCGCTCGGCCACCATCGCGTGCATCGGTTCAAGCCCGTCGAAGAAGCGCGCCCATGTGAGCCGCGTGATTTCGCGCGGCAGCGCCGTCGCATCGAAGCGGCCGTAAAAGCGGTTATAGCCATCCCATAGCGGCAACCAGGCTTCGTAGTCGGCGGGCGTCACGGATCGAATCTTCACGGCTTGGCTCACGGCTGGCGCTCCTTCCTATATCGACGGGTACTGCCGAAGCATAGGGTTTCTGTGGCACCATTGTTAGCTCCACATCGAAAGCAAAATCTGGAGCCACGCAATTGGATTACGGGCTGTTGATGTCGCGCTTCGCCAGCCAGGCAGAGGCGAGCCGCAAGCTGACGCAGCAGACGCTGCTGTACGAGAGCTTGCGTCACGCCATTCTCAACGGCGACATTCGCCACGGCAGCCAGCTCGTGCCGACGCGCGCGCTCGCCGAACAGCTCGGCATCGCGCGCAACTCGGTGCTGTACGCGTATGAGCGGCTCGCCGAAGAAGGCTTTATTGCCGCGAGCCGTCATGGGTCGATCGTCAGTTGCGTCGCGCGCGCCGATGCGCAGGCGGACATGGCCAATGCGCCGCCCGCCAGCCGTCTGTCGCGACGCGTCGCCGGCTTGCCGCACGATCGCGGCGCACGCGGCACGCAGTCACCGTTTCAGGCGGGCGTGCCCGCGTTGGACGAATTTCCCGTCGCGCAATGGCGGGCGTCGATGGAACGCGCGTGGCGATCCGTCGATACCCGCGATCTCGGCTACGGCAATCACGCCGGTCATCCGTCGCTCAGGCGCGCGGTGGCCGAATACGTGCGCGTGTCGCGCGGCGTGCGCTGCACGGCGGACCAGGTCTTCATCACGTCGGGCACGCATGCGAGCCTCGACTTGTGCGCGCGCATGCTCGCCGACGCCGGCGACACCGCGTGGCTCGAAAACCCCGGCTATCAGGGCGCGCGAATCGCGTTCCAGTCGGCGGGCCTGAACATCGTGCCGATTCCCGTCGACGCAGCGGGCATCGCGCCCGCGCCAACGCACTGGCAGCGCACGCCGCCGCGCCTCGTCTACATCACGCCGTCGCACCAATATCCGCTGGGCAGTGTGCTGAGCCTGGAGCGTCGCTGGTCGATCATCGACAGGATCGTCGAAAGCGGCGCCTGGATCATCGAAGACGACTACGACAGCGAACTGCGTCACAGCGGCCCGCCGCTGCCTTCGGTGCAAGGGCTGCGTGCCGCGACGCCCGTGGTCTATCTCGGCACCTTCAGCAAGACCATGTTTCCGGCGCTTCGCATTGGCTTCATGATCGTGCCCGCGAACCTCGCGCCCGAGATCGGCGGCGTGATCGGCGAGATGTCGCGGCAAGGGCGCGTCGCGGAGCAGGTCGCGCTCGCCGATTTCATCGAAAGCGGCAAATATGCGCGGCACTTGCGGCGCATGCGCCGCATCTATCAGCAGCGGCGCGAGGCGATGGTCGAGGCGATTCATGCGCATATGCGCGATCTCGTCACCGTGTCATCCGACGGCAGCGGCATGCATCTGACGATGCGGCTCGATGTGCCGCTGCAGGATAGCGACGCGAGCGCCGCGCTGCGCGCGCGGGGCATCGCCGTGTCGCCGCTGAGCCAGTATTGCCATCAAGGCGAGGACGCCCTGCGCTACAACGGCTTCATGCTGGGCTATGCGGGCGTGCGCCCCGAGAAGGCGGATGCACTCGTCGGCGAACTGGCCTCGGCGATCCGCTCGCTCGCCGCGAACGCGTGATGTCATCGGAATGCAGATTCAAAGGGAAACGACATGAGCACAAACGAACCTCTCGGCGTTTTCGAAGGCACGCAGACCGTGCGCTTCGAGCGTCTTTTGCCCGGCCCGATCGGGCGCGTCTGGGCGTATCTGACCGAGCCCGGCAAGCGGGCGCAGTGGCTCGCGTCGGGCGCGATGCCGCCGCAGACGGGCGGCGATTTCATGATGCGGTTCGATCACGCGCTGCTGTCCGCGACGCCTGAAGTGCCGCCAGAGCCGTACCGGCAATACGCGGGCGGGCACGATTCGCTGCATCGGCTGCTGCGCTGCGAACCGCCGCGCGTGCTCGCGTTCACGTGGGGCAGCATCCAGGACAATCTCTCCGACGTGACCTTCGAACTGTCGGAGGAGGGCGACCAGGTCAAGCTCGTGCTCACGCATCGCAATCTGTCGGGCCGCGCCGAGCAGCTCGACGTCGGCCCCGGCTGGCACAGCCACCTCGATGTATTGCGCGAGCGGCTGAACGGCACTGCGCCCGCGTCGTTCTGGAAGCTGTTCGAGCAGGTCAAGGCGCGCTACGACGCGCTTTGATGGGCGACGGGCGCGTCGTACGGAGGTGGGCGTCATCGGTGCCGCACGGGCGCTACGTCGAGATGCCGGAGACGTCACAGTCGTACGGTCACCAGACGCTCGCGCATCCGGAAGTGTGGAAGCCGTACCTGATCCAGCTGATGAACGGCGCGTGATTTTCACGCGGCCCACGCGGCCCGGCCGGGCGGCCGGCTGCGTGCGCCGCGCGTCGAGTGCGATAATCGACGTCGCCCCAAATATACGCAGAAGCTGGAGAACATTGTGAGCCGCATCGACAACCCCACACGCGACCAGGAAGCCGGCGTCGCCGATTCCACCCAGGACACCACGCGCATCGACGACACGCGCATCGGCGCGGTGCGTCCGCTGATTTCGCCTGCGCTGCTGCTCGACGAACTGCCGTGCCCGCCGGGCGTGCAGACGCTGGTGGAAAAGAGCCGCGTCGAAATCGCCGATATTTTGCATGGCCGCGATGACCGGCTGGTGGTCGTCGTCGGGCCGTGCTCGATTCACGACCACGCGCAGGCGATGGAATACGCGCACAAGCTGAAGACGGCCGCCGACGCGCTGCGCGACGACCTGATGATCGTGATGCGCGTGTACTTCGAGAAGCCGCGCACGACGGTCGGCTGGAAGGGCTATATCAATGATCCGCGTCTGGACGGCAGCTTCCGCATCAACGAGGGCCTGCGCCGCGCGCGTGAACTGCTGCTCGAAATCAGCGGTCTCGGACTGCCGACGGGCACCGAGTTTCTCGATCTGCTGAGCCCGCAGTACATCGCGGATCTGATCGCGTGGGGCGCAATCGGCGCGCGCACCACGGAAAGCCAGAGCCATCGGCAGCTGGCGTCGGGTCTGTCGTGCCCGATCGGCTTCAAGAACGGCACCGACGGCGGCGTGCAGATCGCCGCCGACGCCATCGTCGCGGCCGCCGTGAGCCACGCGTTCATGGGCATGACGAAAATGGGCATGGCCGCGATCTTCGAAACGCGCGGCAACGACGACGCGCACGTCATCTTGCGCGGCGGCAAGAAAGGACCGAACTACGACGCGGCAGGCGTCGAGGAAGCGTGCGCCGCGCTGCGCAAGGTCGGCTTGCGCGAGCAGGTGATGGTCGATTGCTCGCACGCGAATTCGAACAAGTCGCACGAGCGTCAGATCGAAGTCGCGCAGGATGTCGCGAATCAGATTTCGGGCGGCGAGCAGCGGATCGTTGGCGTGATGATCGAGAGCCATCTGGAAGCAGGACGCCAGGATCTGAAGCCGGGCGTGCCGCTTGCTCGCGGCGTATCGATCACCGACGCATGCATCGGCTGGGGACAAACCGAGCCGGTGCTGCACACGCTGGCGCAAGCTGTGCAGGCGCGGCGCCGCGCTTCGAAGTAAGGGCTGAGCGCGCCGTTCTGGCTGACGCTTTGGATGGAGGCTTATGACTACCGCGAACCAATACTCGAAGACGGCGCCGTCGCGCGCTGACGTCGACGCGATGACGGGTGTGACCGTCGTTGAATTCGGCACCGACTGGTGCGGCTACTGCCAGGGCGCGCAGCCCGTGATCGGCAAGGCGTTCGGCCAGCATCCCGGCACGCGGCATCTGAAGATCGAAGATGGGCCTGGGCGGCCGCTTGGGCGCTCGTTCAAGGTCAAGCTTTGGCCGACCTTGATTTTTATGCGTGACGGTGTGGAGGTTGCGCGCGTCGTGCGGCCTACCGATGCTGCGCAAATCGAGGAAGGTTTTGCCGCTGTAGCGTAGCGGCTTGCGTTTTTGCGCGGGCATCCGCGTCGTGCCTCTGGGTTATCGGCGCGGCCCGCATACTGACGTCACCGGCTGACGGCACCTGCTTTTCCTCCCTGCGAAGAAAAGCAGGCAAAAGAAAGCCGCTCATTCGTGCTTCGGCGCATCGCCAAACAAGCTGTTCAAGTCCTTCGTTTCTTCAGACAGGTTGTATTCCTTCTGCACCGCCTTGAGCGCTTCATCGACCACGCGCTCGAAGCCGATCGCGTTGCCGAAATGTTTCATCGTCCAGTTGCAGCCGCTCGCGTCCTGCTCCTGCATCTGCGGGCGCGGCACGCGAATCTTCACGCCGTCTTCCACCACTTCCGGCGCGCGATGAATGCGCCGGCTCACTTCGTCCTGGAGCTGCGAAGCGGTGCGTGTCTTGCGTAGCATGGCGTCTCCTTGCCGTGATGTCCGGGTCGCGGACAGTCTAGCGCAACGCCTTCAGCCAAACCGCGCGCGATCGTGCGGCGCGCTGAAATCCTGCAACGGCCCGAGCGGCACGATGCCCGTCGGATTCACCGAGCCGTGGCTCTCGTAGTAATGCCGCTTGATATGCTCGAAATTCACCGTGCCCGCGATGCCCCGGTGCTGATAGATGTCGCGCGTGTAAGCGGACAGGTTAGGATAGTCGGCGATGCGCCGCAGGTTGCATTTGAAGTGGCCGACGTAGACGGCATCGAAACGGATCAGCGTCGTGAAGAGGCGAATGTCCGCTTCCGTCAGCCGGTTGCCCGTCAGGAAGCGCTGCGTCGACAGCTTCTGTTCGAGCCAGTCGAGCGTCTCGAACAACGGCACGACGGCTTCTTCATACGCGCGCTGCGTCGTCGCGAAGCCCGATTTGTAGACGCCGTTGTTGACCGTGTCGTAGACGCGCGCGTTGATCGCGTCGATCTCGGCGCGCAGCGGCGGCGGATAGAAGTCGCCCGGCTCCGCGCCGATCTCGTCGAAGGCGGAATTCAGCATGCGGATGATCTCCGACGACTCGTTATTGACGATCGTCCGCTCGTGCTTGTCCCACAGGATCGGCACCGTCACGCGGCCGGTGTAGCGGCGGTCGGCGGCAAGATAGACGTCGCGCAGATACGGCGCGTGATTGACGGGATCGGGCACGACGCCGGGGCCGTCGTCGAAGGTCCAGCCGTCGGCGAGCATCAGCCAGTTCACCACGGACACGCTGATCATGTCCTCGAGACCCTTCAGCGCACGCATGATCAGCGTGCGATGCGCCCACGGACACGCGAGGCTCACGTACAGGTGATAGCGGCCGGCTTCCGCCTCGAAGCCGGCGCTGCCGCTCGGACCGGCGTCGCCGTCGGGCGTGACCCAGTTGCGAAACACGGCGTCCGTGCGCACGAAGCGGCCGCCCGTCGACGCCGTGTCGTACCACTTGTCCTGCCATTGACCGTTGACCAGCAAACCCATGTCCGTGCTCCTTCGATGCCGATGGTTGTCCGCCCGCGAATGCGCGCGGCTCATGCGAGGCAGGGCGGCGGCAAGCCATTCCCGCTCGACACTATGGTGTACCGTCTGTCGCGTTTTGCCGTACGATTTTCCGCATGATGTCATTCGACGGGATCGAACATGTTGACGGATGAGGAGCTTGCGCTACTCGAAGCGATACGCGAAAGCGGCAGCCTGTCGCGCGCGGCGGCGCGCCTGGGCAAGGCGCCGTCGACGGTGTCGCACGCGGCGCGCCAGCTCGAGACGCGCTTCGACGCGCTGCTGTTCGATCGCCGGCGCTACCGGCTGCAGCTTACGCCCGCTGGTCAACTGCTTGCCGAAGAGGCCGCGCGCCTGATGCAGGACGTCTCGCGGATGACGCAGCGCGTGCGGCAGATCGCGAGCGGCTGGGAAGACCGCCTGTGGATCGTCACCGACGAGTTGATGGAGTTCGAGACTTTCATGCCCGTCGTCCACGCGTTCGACGCGCTGCAATCGGGCGTCAAGCTGCGGCTGACGACGGAAGTGCTCGGCGGCACCTGGGAGGCGCTGCGCGACGGCCGCGCCGATCTGATCGTCGGCGCGACCAACGAGCCGCCCGCCATTCCCGGCTTGCGCTGGTTCGAGTTGGGCGTGGTCGACTGGGTGTTCGCCGTCGCGCCGCGTCATCCCCTCGCAAGCATCAAGGAGCCGCTGCGGCGCGAGCAGATCGCGAAGCAGCGCGGCATCGTGGTCGCCGATTCGTCGCGCGCGAGCGGCCGCGCATACGGGCTGCTCGGCGGGCAGGCGTCGCTCGCAGTGCCCAGCATGCGTGCGAAAATCCTCGCCCAGCGCGACGGCCTCGGCATCGGCTGGCTGCCGCGTCAGCGCGTCGCGTCGCTGCTCCAACGCGGCGAACTGGTCGAAAAGGAGACGGCGGACCCGCGCGAACCGAACGTGCTGTATGTCGCGTGGCGCGGCGACCAGGAAGGCCGCGCGCTGAAATGGTGGCTGGACCAGCTGCGCGAGCCGCGTCTTGCGAAGCGGCTGGTGCAAGGCATCGACCCGTTCGCGTGAGCACTGGCTTTGAACTTCGCTTTGAACCTTCCCGGCGCGTGTACAACCAACGCAGTGCAACAAATGGAAATGCGATGGAAAAACAGGACGCGCGCGTTGAAGGAATAAAGCGGCGCAGCCAGGCGTTCTGTTGGTAAGACGATTGCCTGTGCGGCCCGCAGAACCCTGACCCGCCACACGCGTTGGTTTGCACATCGCTTTCGCCGTCCCGACCGACTTCCAACCCTACGGCTCATGAACACTTCGACTCCTTCCCGCACGGCGCCGCGCGACGGCCTCGATGCGCACGCCACGGCGGCGCACGCCTCTCACTACTCGCGCACGGCGATGATCCTGCACTGGCTGATCGCGCTGCTGATCATGGTCAACGTGGTGCTCGCCCTGTCCGCCGAGTCGCTGCCCGGCGAGTGGGTGCGACCCGTCATCGATACGCACAAGTCGATCGGCATCACGGTGCTCGGCCTCGCGCTGCTGCGGGTGCTGTGGCGCGTGTCGCACCGTCCGCCGCCGCTGCCGCGCGAATTTCCGTCGTGGGAGCGCATGGCCGCGCATGCCGCGCATTTCCTGCTGTACTTTTTGATGTTCGCGCTGCCGCTGTCGGGCTGGATGCACGACTCCGCGTGGAAAGCGGCCGCCACGCATCCGATGCATCTGTTCGGCGTGGTTCCGTTTCCGCGCATCGGTTTCATCATGAATCTCGATCCCGCCGTCAAGGAGCCGCTGCACGATCAGTTCGGCGCGCTGCACACGTATCTCGGCTACGCGCTGTACGCGTTGCTGGCCATGCATATCGGCGGGGCGCTCAAGCATGAGTTGATCGACCGTCATTCTGTGCTCAAGCGGATGGTGCCGTGATGGATATCGACGTGTTCGAAGACGTGACGCTGATCAAGATGGAAGACGCGACATTGATCAATCACGCCGTGCCTGCCGCAAGCTCGGGCGCTGGTGCGGCGGCCCACGGCGCGAAGCCGTCGCTGCGCGAGGCGCTCGCGGCTGCGTCGCCGCGCATCAATCCGCGCAAGGGCACGTGGCAAAGCGCCGTGATTCACGGCAGCGTGACGGTGCTGTGGCTGCTGCTGTTCGCGCGGGCGTTTTTCCTGCATGGCGCGCTGGCGTGGTCGACGGGAATCGCTTACGTGGTGTACGACACCGTGCTGCTCGCGTTCGTCACGTGGAAGACGCTCCCGCTGATCCGCCGCTCGTTGCCCGCGCACCGATCCTCCCGTGCCGCGAAGCTGCCCACGATGGGCGTGATCGTCGCTGCGCACAACGAGGCGGCTGTGCTGCCCGTTACGCTCGCTGCGTTGCTGCGCCAGACGCACGGCCCGTCGCAGATCGTGATCGCCGACGACGGCTCGACGGACGGCACGCGCGACCTTCTGACAAGACGCTTCGGCCTGACGGAGCCCGCGCTGGGCGAACTGAGCGCGCCGAGCGCCTGCTATCCGAACCTGCACTGGCTGCGCGTGCCGCATGGCGGCAAGGCGCTCGCGCTGAACGCGGCAATCGAAGTCATGACGACGGACACCGTGATGACCGTCGACGCCGACACGCTGCTCGCCGACGACGCGACACACGCGATGCGCGCGGCGTTCGCGCAGTCGCCGAAGCTGGTCGCGGCGACGGGCATCCTTGTGCCGGTCTGCAACCGCACGGCAAGCGGCCGCGTGTTCCAGTGGTTCCAGACGTACGAATACATGCGCAATTTCATTGCGCGCTTCGCGTGGATGCGCGCCGACAGCCTGCTGCTCGTGTCGGGCGCGTTTGCGTCGTTCCGGCGTGAAGCGCTGGTCGCCGTCGGCGGCTTCGACGCGCAGTGCCTCGTCGAAGATTACGAACTGATTCACCGGCTGCGCCGCTATTCCATCGAGCGCGGCCTTGGCTGGGACGTGCGCGTGGTCGGCGACGCGCACGCGCACACGGAAGCGCCCGCGACGCTCGGCGCGTTCCTGCGCCAGCGCCGCCGCTGGTTCGCGGGGTTCCTGCAAACGCAGTACTGGAACCGCGACATGACGGGCGATGCGCGTTTCGGCACGCTCGGCCGGCTCATGCTGCCCGTCAAGGCGTTCGACACGATGCAGCCCATCTACGGCCTGACCGCGTTCGCGCTGCTGCTCGGCTTCGTGTTCGGCGGACACGGGCAGATCGTCGTATCGATTTTCAGCGTGATCGGCTTGAAAACGGCCATCGACCTCGCGTTCTACGTCTGGAGCATCCACCTGTACCGGCGCTGGACGGGCCTCACGCGCGGCACGAGCCTGCCGATGGCCATGGCCGCGGCGATCGCCGAGCCGTTCACGTTCCAGCTGCTGCGCCACACGGGCGCGGCTCTCGGCTGGCTGCAATTCCTGCGCGGCGGCAAATCGTGGGGCGTCCAGCACCGTTCCGGCCTCGTCGGGGCGCCGCAGCGCACCCATTGAGCGTCGCGGCGGCACCCACGACACCCGCGGCCGCCGATCGCGCGCCCCCGCGGGACTGACTTTTGCTGATCGAATGGCGGCGCAGCCTTCGGGCCTGGCGTCGCCGCACTGCGGTCAGCCCTCATGATTCCTGGCGGCGACTTCTAGTAGACTGAGCGGCGACATCGGTTTTCTAACTATCAAACCGGCCCGGTCCATGCGACTTGCCGACCGTTGCGCCAGGAGGCTCATTCATGCATGTAGTCGCTCCGCTGGACAGCAGTACCGCCGACAACCTCGCCAAACCCGCCGTGCGCGATCTGCGCCGCGTCGATATCCATCCCGATTACTGGTATCCCCTTGCATGGTCGCGCGAAGTCAAGCGCGGTAAAACCCATGCCGTGCGCTTTGCCGGCGAGCCGATCGTGCTGGCGCGCACCGATTCGGGCAAGGTGATCGCGCTCGAGGATCGCTGCGCGCACCGGCAGGTGCCGCTGAGCGGCGGCGTGGTCGACGGCGAAGCTATCCGCTGCGGCTATCACGGCTGGACCTACGACTGCACGGGCAAATGCATCGACGTGCCGTATCTGGGCCGCGAGCGTCTGCCGAACGGTGTGCGCGCCTATCCGTGCCGCGAAGCCGAAGGGCTGATTTTCGTATTCCCCGGCGATGCCGCGCTCGCCGAGACGACGCCGCTGCCGCCGCTCGGTTCGGTCGCCGACAAGGCCTACAAGACGCGCCGCTTTGGCCGCGAAGTGGCGTGCCACTACTCGTTCATGCACGAAAACCTGATGGACATGAACCATCAGTTCCTGCACCGCAAGCAGATGGGCAAGATGCGCGCGCGCTCGCTCGGGCGGCGGCGCGGCGACGACTGGGTCGAGGTGGACTACACGTTTGCGCGCGAGGCGGGCCAGCAGCCGATCGGCGAGGCGCTCGTGTTCGGGCAGAACCGCAACAGCACGAGGGAAGATCACAAGGACGTGATGACGATCCGCACGCAGTATCCGTTTCAGACGCTGCAGATTCACACGTCCGAAGGCACGCGCGTGATGGACCTGTGGATCTGCTACGTGCCGCTCGACCGCGAGCAGCGCACTAACCGCACATTTGGCCTGCTGTCCATCAAGCGGCCGAAATTCGGCGCGCTGCTGGACATCGCGTGGCCGCTGCTGGTGTGGTTCACTGAACGCATCTTCGCCGAGGACCGCTGGATCGTCGAACGCGAGCAGGAAGCGCACGACGCGCAAGGCGCCGACTGGAACCACGAAGTCTTCCCCGTGATCAACGAGCTGCGCGATCTGCTGCGGCAGTGCGGCGCACCTGCCGCGCGGCGTGTGATTCCTATCGAGCCATCGGCGGAATCCGTTGCGGTCTGATCGTCACGGCAGTTTTTCTCAGTCATTCATCGGACTTTAGGCGCCTGAACGTTCGCCGCCTCGCATTGGCGGCCACTTTCTGCGGGCGCACGGCGTCGCGCCGACCGTCGATCCCTTCCACTATGCGTTATGCTTGAATTGTCCGCCCGGCTTCGCGGCGGACGCGGCGCATCGTTTGAAGGAGGCTGTCTCATGTCCGAGGATGGCGACGCAACTCCGCCTATCGCGGATCTGCAAATCGTGTCGTCGCGCGTGTTCGAGTTTCCGCGCGATCTCGTATTCAGGGCCTGGACGGAGCCAGCGCATCTTGCGCACTGGTGGGGACCGAAGGGCTTCACCAATTCTTTCCACGAATTCGACCTGCGTCCAGGCGGCAACTGGCGCTTCGTGATGCACGGGCCGGATGGCGTCGACTACAAGAACCACAGTGTGTTCGTCGAGATCGCCGCGCCCGAGCGGATCGTGTTCGATCACGTGTCGGGGCCGTATTTTCGCGTCACGGTTACATTCGACGCGCTCGGCGACGAGCAAACCCGCATCACGTTCAGCATGCTGTTTGAGACGCCTGCCGTCTGCGCGCAGGTGAAGACGTTTGCTGTGAAGGCGAATGAAGAGAACTTCGATCGCTTGCAGAAAGAGCTGAAGCGGATGGCCTGAGACGGTTCCTGGGCCGCGCCCGTTCTTGCCTGAATTCTGGCTTGTATATTCTGCCCAAAAAGGCAACGCCCCCACGCTTCGACAAGCATGAGGGCGTTGTGGTCTCGCTCGCGGCCCCGAGGTCGACGCCGGGCTGATCGTACGCATCGGCCCGGCGTGCCTCGTGTTCGTTTAGAAGCGGTGGCGCAGGCCAACCGATACGACCGCTTGGCGGCGCGAATCGGATGCGCCCGTCACGCTGCCGTTGTCGACGATGGCCGGGACGACGGTGCCTTCCGGCGCGCTCGTCAGCTGGTACACACCCTGCGCGTAGATGTCCGTACGCTTGGACAGCGCGTAGTTGCCCTGCAAGCCGGCCTGGTTCACGTGGAAGCGGTAGTCGCCCGCCGCGCCGTTCGAATACGTGTATGCAACGCCGAGACCCAGCGCCGGCGTCAGGTTGTACTTCGCATTGACTTCGTAGTTGTTCACGTGGAACGACTCCGTCGAACCCGTGATGTTGTCGACGCGAGCTTGCGTCCACACCAGACCGAAGACAGCAGGACCGAATGCGTAGCTTGCGCCGACGCCGAATTCGCGCTGACGGAACGACGTTGCGTCCGTGTCCACGCCGAGGCCGCTCAGGTCGAACGCCGTGGTCGAGCCGGCGGCGTTGCTGTTCGGATTGTTCTGCTGCGCATAACCCGCGCCGACGCGCAGGCCGGCGTTTTCATAGCCCGCGCCGAAGCTGTACGAGCGGTTGTTCGCGAAGTTCGAGTTGTTCGAGAAGCCGTACGTTGCGCCGAACGACATGCCCGCGTAGTTCGCGCTCTTGAACTTGATCGAGTTGTTGAACGCGTTCGCGCTGTCCTTGTTCAGGTTGTCGAGGTTGCCGAAGTGGGCGAAGTTCTGGCCGCCCCAGCTACCGGTGGCCGACAGCGGCGCGAGGAAGTCTTGCGATGCGTCGTACTGACGGCCCAGCGTGACCGTGCCCGCCTCGCTCGACAGACCGACGAACGCCTGGCGCGAGAACATCTTGCCGGCCGATGCCTGCGTGCCGTTGTTCAGGTTGAAGCCCTGCTCCAACGTGAAGACGGTCTTCAGGCCGCCGCCCAGATCTTCGACGCCGCGCAGGCCGAAGCGGTTTTCGTCGATCGAGCCGCTGCCCAGCGCCCACTGCGAGTGGCCGCCGACATTGCTCGTGTACGTGAGGCCGGCGTCGAGCGTGCCGTACAGCGTGACGCTGCTTTGCGCGTGAGCGACCGAGGCGAACGAAGCGGCAACCGCCGTCGCAATCAGAATCTTCTTCATGTGTGCTTCCTTCTGTTCAAGGGGCAATACGAGAGGCTTGAATACAAACGGACAAGCTATGCATGCCGCGTCCTGTACGAAAGCAAGACCACTTAACTTGCCCTGTTTTGGGGAAGCGAAAGTATAGAAAGGTAACCTAACTATCTATTAATATTGAATGCGGAAATGATCTATTTCCGAAAAAGAAATAAAAATGAGTTCGACGCGCAGGATATTGATTCGATTTGTTTTTTATCCGGGTGCGCGTTGGAGGGATTTATTGAGATGAGTTCGAATGTTGTGACGTTGCAACGAAAAGTTTTAATGCCGTCTTATTTGAGATAGATCATATCCTGAAAATAAGAATTACACGGTGTTCGTGGCATGCCGGACGTGGCGCCTGCTAGTGCGACAAGTTCATCGCAGTGTGTCACAAATCAAAAACGAAAATGAACTTTTCAAAATTAAAAACATCGCCGGGACAAAATTCGCGATCTTATTTTAATAAATATAAATTAGGAAAATGCGCTTGCGAAATCAGAGATCTCAAAAAAAGAATCGTTGATGAATGACAAATTCTTCTCAGAGCGCCGCCGATCAATGAGACTTCTGAAAAAAACCAAAGACAGCAATTGAACCTGATCAGCCGACCGTTCAAAGCTTTTAGACAAATCCGCTGACATCATTTGCTCAGTTCGTGACCGATCACCCCGCCCGCGACGGCACCGCCTGCCGCGGTCGCGGTGCTAGCATCGTTTCGTCAGGCGTCGTGCCGCTTCTATCGGTGGAATGTCCATGCGCGTCGCGCTTTGCCCGCGCGCCCGACGCTTTGCTAGACTGCCTTCGCCGGCGGACACATCGTTTGCCGGCATCGTCCGCCGCGCCATCCGTCTCACGAAGTACGGCATTCCGAACGCAGCGGCCCGACAACCGGACAACGGAGTCCTTATGTCTTATATGCTGCTCATCGTCGAACCCACCGAACAGCGCGAGGAACGCGGCGAGGCCGCGGGCCGCGCCGTCTACGACCGCATGCTGACGTACCGCGCGCAGTTGCAGTCGCGCGGCCAGCTGATTGCCGCCGAGTCGCTGTCCAGCGTGAACAAGGGCGTGCGGCTCGAAAAGCGCGACGGCCAGACGCGCCTGATCGACGGCCCGTTCGCCGAGGCGAAAGAAATGATCGGCGGCTTCTTTCTGCTGAACGTGGACAGCTACGAGGAAGCGCTCGAACTCGCCGCGCAATGTCCCGCCGCCGAATGGTGCACGATCGAAATCCGCAAGGTCGCGCCCTGCTACGAGTACTGACGCAGCGCGCCGCCCCCCGCCCGTCGCGCGGCAAGGGTTTTCCCTGGCGCGAGGGGTGTCGATCTGGCCGCGCGCCGCTCGTCGTGGAAACAGGAGGCCGACACACGGCTTCCCCGATCCACGAGGAGACGGGCGATGCGATTCATCATCTTGGTGAAGGCCACCGCGGACAGCGAAGCCGGCAAGATGCCGGAAGAAGAACTGATCGCGTCGATGGCGGCGTACCACGAAGCGCTGCAGAAGGCGGGCGTGCTGCTCGACGCATCCGGCCTGCAGCCGAGCTCGAAGGGCTGGCGCGTGCGCTACGCGGATGGCCGGCGCACGCTGACGGAAGGGCCGTTCGCCGAAACGAAAGAATTGATTGCGGGCTACACCGTGATCCAGGTGCGCTCGCGCGACGAAGCGATGGAGTGGGCGCGGCGCTTTCCCGCGCCCTTCGGCGAGCACGCGGACGGCGAGATCGAAGTGCGCCCGATGTTCGATCTGGACGACTTCGAGCCGAGCCAGTCGATGGCGCGCTTTCGCAAGATCGAAGGCGCGAACCACTGAATCTCACGCGCAGGTAGCCATCATGCACAAGCAGATCGAAGTAAAGCTCATGCGCCCGCACCCCGCCATGCCGGCGGCGGACGCATCCTGAGGCCGGCCGTGACGACGGCTGCGACGCATCGTGCCATCGAGGCAGTCTGGCGGATCGAATCCGCGAAGGTTATCGCGCACGTCGCGCGGATCGTGCGCGACGTGGGCGTGGCGGAGGAACTGGCGCAGGACGCGCTGGTCGCCGCGCTCGAAACCTGGCCCGACGCGGGCGTGCCCGACAATCCCGGAGCGTGGCTGATGGCGACGGCAAAGAACCGCGCGCTCGACCGCTGGCGCCAGGATGCGCTGCACGCGCGCAAGCACGAAGAACTCGGTGCCGACATGGACGCGCGCGAGGCGCACATCGTGCCCGACTTCGTCGACTCGCTCGACGCCGCGCGCGCCGACGACATCGGCGACGACCTGCTGCGGCTCGTGTTCACCGCCTGTCACCCGGTTCTGTCGAAAGACGCGCGCGTCGCGCTGACCTTGCGTCTGCTCGGCGGCCTGACCACGGACGAAATCGCGCGCGCCTTTCTCGTCCCCGAGCCGACCATCGCGCAGCGCATCGTGCGGGCGAAGAAAACGCTGTCGGCGGCGAAGGTGCCGTTCGAGGTGCCGCAGGCGGGCGAGCGCGCGGTGCGGCTCGCGTCGGTGCTCGAAGTGATCTATCTGATTTTCAACGAAGGCTATGCGGCTACGGCAGGCGACGACTGGATGCGGCCGACGCTATGCGAGGAAGCACTGCGCCTTGGGCGCGTGCTTGCCGGCCTGACGCCTGGCGAAAGCGAGGTGCACGGGCTCGTCGCGCTGATGGAGATTCAGGCGTCGCGCATGCACGCGCGCGTCGATGCGCGCGGCCGGCCCGTGCTGCTGCTCGATCAGGACCGCAGCCGCTGGGACCCGCTGCTGATCCGTCGCGGGCTCGCCGCGCTCGAACGCGCCGACACGCTCGGCGGCACGAGCGGCCCCTATGCGCTGCAGGCCGCGCTCGCCGCGTGCCACGCGCGCGCCCGCACGGCCGACGAAACCGATTGGGCGCAGATCGTCGCGCTGTACGACGCGCTGGCCGAAGTCGCGCCGTCGCCGGTCGTCGAGCTGAATCGCGCGGTGGCCGTCGGCATGGCGTACGGCGCGGCGGCTGCCCTCGAACTCGTCGATGCCCTCGCCGCGGAGCCGTCGCTGCAGCACTATCACTGGCTGCCGAGCGTGCGCGGCGATCTGCTCGCGAAGCTCGGCCGTCACGAAGAAGCGCTCGCGGAGTTCGAGCGCGCCGCGGCGATGACGCGCAACACGCGCGAGCGCGAACTGCTGCTGGAGCGCGCGCACGAGATGCATGACATCCGCGTTGGGCACGACGCGCGCGGGCGCAAGCAGTAAGCGCGGCACGATACGTCAGCTCGCCGCGTGCTGCAGCAGCGAGCGCACGACGGGAATGGCGTGCTCGCCCATGACCATGCCGAGCAGACCGATCAGCGCGACGATGGGCGGCGCGGGCGAGCGGACGTCGGCGAGGTTGTACAGCAGCCCGACGACGAGACCCGCCGCCAGCGACACGAGATACGGCTTCATGTGACTCTCCTGAAAAGCGATGGCGGGCACGATCACATCGTGATCACAACGCGTCCGCGCGTGCCGCCCGCGACGGCGGCATAGGCGTCGCGCGCCCGCTCGAGCGGGAATGTCTGCGCGATCGAAGGCGGCTGCAGCGCGCCGCTGTCGAACACATCGGCGAGTTCCGTCATCAGGCGCGCGGAGTCGGCGACGCCGAGCTTGGCGCTATCCGCGCCGAACAGCTGCGTCTCGTTGTGATAGAAGTCGATCAGATCGAACTCGACGCGCCGCTTGCCCGTCGCGCTGATTTCGACCACGCGGCCGCGCCGCTTCGCGAGCTGTAGCGCCGTCTCGAACGCGACGCCGCCGACGGCGTCGTACACCACGTCCGCGCCGCCCAGCGCCTTCACGCGCTCGACGGCCTGATCGAGCGGCACGTAGTGATCGATCAGACGGCCCGCAGGCGAGTCGGCGTCCGGCTCGCGGCGATCGACGGCGATCACCTTGCAGCCGCGCGACTTGGCGATCTGCACGACCGCGCCGCCCACCCCGCCGCTCGCGCCGATCACGGCCACCGTTTCACCGCCGACGAGCTGCGCATAGTCGACGACGCCAAGCCATGCGACCACGAAGTTCACGCCGATTGCCGCGGCCTGTTCGTGCGAGAGCGCGCGCGGCTTGCGCGACAGCGCGCCGACGGGAATCCGGATGAACTGCGCATGCGTGCCGTCGCGCGTGAAGCCGATGTCGCCGCCCGTGCCCCATACTTCCGCACCCATCCACTCGGCGGGGCCTTCCACCACGACGCCGCTGAAATCGCGGCCGGGAATGCGCGGCAGCGTCGTATGGCCGAAGTGGCCGGAGAGATTTTTCACGTCGCTCGGATTCACCGAGGCCGCCTTCACCTGCACGATGACGCTGTCAGCGTCGGCCGCCGGCGTCGGCAGTTCGACGAAATCGAGCACTTCGGGACCGCCGAACGAGTTGAACTGGATCGCTTTCATTGCTGCTCCTGCGCAATCTGTTGGAGTCGATGGACTTCGCGTGCCGCTTCACGAAGGGTGACGCAGCGTACGAAGGCAGTCTATGTGACCGGCGCGACGCCGTTCAGACAAGTGCATTCGAATATCGGACAGTGCTGCGGGGATCAGCGAGAAACGTGTCCGCGAGAAACGTGTCAGCGAGAAGCGCGAGATGACTGAAATCACCACCGACCTGCTCGGCGTGGACGGCTGCAAGGGCGGCTGGTACGCCGCCCGGCAGGACGCGCGAACGGGCGCGATCGAAACGCGGGTCTGTGCGACCTTCGGCGAGCTGCTCGATTGGGCGCGCGCGCCCGCGATCGTGGCCGTCGATATGCCCATTGGGCTGTCGTCAACGGGGCATCGCGCGTGCGACGCCGAGGCGAGAAAGCGTCTGAAGTGGCCGCGAAGCGCGTCGGTGTTTCAGACGCCCGTGCGCCAGACGCTCGACGCTCGCGACTACCCGCAAGCCTGCACGCGCAATCGCGAAGCAACGGGCAACGCCGTTTCGCGGCAGGCGTTCAACATTCTGCCGAAGATCGCCGAGATCGACGCGGCGCTGCGAGCGAGCAGGCGCGATGCATCGCGTGTGTTCGAGGTTCACCCGGAACTGGCGTTCATGCAGCTGCGTATCGAGCGAGGCGGAGCGCCGGCGGGACTCGAAGAAGGCAAGACGTCCGAGGCGGGACATGCCCAGAGAAAAATGTTGCTCGCGCCCGTGTTCGGCGCGGCGCTGGAGGCCGCGCTCGACGCGCGGGTTGTGCGTCACGTGCAGAAAGACGACGTGCTCGATGCGTTCGCGGTGCTGTGGAGCGCCCGCCGTATCGCGACGGGCTGCGCGCTCGCGCTGCCCGCCGAGCCGCCACGCGACAGCGAAAATCTGCCGATGGCGATCCGCTACTGACCGCGCGTCGCGGCAGCGCGGCCATTCCAGACGACGCTTACTCGGCGCCGCGCACGATCCGCAGGTCGCGCTCGGCGGCGTTGCCCAGCGTAGCCAGCGCTTTCTTGTACGCGTCGCTGTCGTAGGCTGCGAGCGCCGCTTCGTAGCTCGGAAATTCGATCACGACGGTGCGCTCGTTCAGGCCCTGCTCGCGCACTTCCTCTGCGAGGCCGCGCACGAGGAACTTGCCGCCCGCCGCCGTGACGGCGGGCAACGCCAGTTGCGCGTAGGCGGCGAGTGCCGTCGGGTCGTTCGTCTTGCGGTAGTGGGTAACCCAGTATCCCTTGCTCATTTTCGTTTCCTCATGTTTAAGGTGTGTGCCTCCGGCGACAGCCGCCTGGCCGATCCGCGCCGGCAACGCCCCAGATTCTCGCTCAACAGCGGCGAGCGCGCTGGCGCATGCGCCGCCGATGCTTCAGGGTTGGTCGGCGGGCGCCCGTGCGGCCAGTGTGGTATGCGGGTCGAAGTCGGTCGGCGGCGCGCCGAGTTCGCGCCGGAACATGTCGCTAAAACTGCTGGGCAGATAACCGAGTTCGCGCGCGATGCTGCCCACGGCGCGCCCTTCGGCGAGCCCTGACACGGCGACGGCCAGCTGCACCTGCCTGCGCCACTCCGCGAAGCCGATGCCCAGCTCGCGCGTGAACAGCCGCGCGAGCGTGCGCACGCTCGCGCCCGCCTGCGCCGCGTGCTGCTCGAAGCTGATGGCGTTCGACGGGTTGGCGATCACCGCGCGGCACAGCGCGTCGAGCCGGCGGTCCGAGGCGTCGGGCAGCGGTATGCGCAGCGACGAGCGCGGCGCATGCTGCAGTTCGAGCATCGCGAGCCGGTAGGCGGCGGCCAGGTAGTCTTCGTCGCGGCTCTGCGCCTGCTCGTGCTCCGCGATCGACGCGATCAGCTCGCGCAGCAGCCCGTTGATTTCGAATACGTCGCTGCGCTCGCTCAGATGACCGACGTTGCGCTCGTGCAGATACAGGTTGCGCATTTCGACGTCGCTCATCATGTGGATCGAGTGCTCGGTGCCGGCGGGCAGCCACACGGCGCGCTGCGGCGGAACGACGAGCGCCTCTCGCCCCGCTTCGACCCACATCACGCCCGACACCGCGTACAGCACCTGCGCCCAGGTATGCGAATGCGGGTCGATGCGCAAGCCGCGCGGATAGCGCCGTGCGAGCGAATGCCCTTTGTCGGCGTCGCGCAGTTCGGGCGGCGTGGCTTTTGTCATAGGTTCAGTGCTCGCCGCGGCCGGGCGCGCGCGACTTGCCGTCGCGGTCGTCGTTATTGCCGTCGCTCTCGTCGATGAACGGCGAGTCGGTATCGGTGCCGCCCGAGCGCAGCGCGCCGCGCGCTTCCTCGGCCAGTTGCTCGTAACGCTGGCGAAAGCGCGCGAGCTCTTTTTCGTTCAGCTCCTCCAGATCGAGCAGCGCGTTGTGCGCGCCGTCCAGCGCGCGGATCAGCTCGTCGAGCTTGATCTGCATGGCGGCCGTGTCGCGGTTTTGCGTGTTCTGGATCAGGAAGACCATCAGGAAGGTGACGATCGTCGTCGAGGTGTTGATCACCAGTTGCCATGTATCGCTGAAATGGAACATCGGCCCGCTGACGGCCCACGCGGCGACGACCATCACCGCGATCACGAACGTTGCCGGCTTGCCCGCCATCGTCGAAAGACCTGTCGAGAACTTCGAGAACCAGTCGTTGTGTGTCACTCGCCGCTCCTGTCGCGTGGAAGATCAACCCCGACGATACCGATTCCCCTGCGCCCGTGCCAGCGTGACCCGGACGGCGCAAAATGCAACAGCAGAACACGCAGCAGAACCTGCAGCAGCTTCAGCAGGCACCGGCCGACCAACCCGCGAGCGAATGAATCTTCGCGGTCAAGGTGGGGAGCAGCGGCGCACCGCGACGCAAAAGCGCCTCGCTGCGCCGTTTTTAACGGATATCGGATGACACACGAACGGGATCGATGCACGGCGCGCCAGCGTGGGCGCCGCCCGGCAGGCAGACGGGGAGCGAGACGGGAGCGAGCATGGCCAACACACCCGCAGCAATGACGGCGCCGCCCTTGAGCGCGGCGGCGATAGCACTGAACCGGTTCGGTCTCGGCGCACGCGCCGACGAGGCGCCGCCCGCCAATCCGAAGAACTGGCTACTCTCGCAGTTCGACGCCTATCAGCCGATGCCCGCCGCATGGGCCGCGCAGCCGACGTCGCTGGCCATCGCCGCCGAACTCGCCGAAGAGCGCCAGCAGGCAATCGCCAATGCGTCGAATGCGCCGGGTGCGTCGACTTCGACGGCCAACGCGATCGCGAATCAGGCCAGCGCGGCACCTGGCGCTGCGGCGAGCAGGGCGCCTGCCAGCGGCGCGCCGAATGAAGCCGCGAGCGGGGCCGCCAGTGCGAGCGACGCGCGCAAGGCCACTATGCAGGCCGCAAACCAGGCCGCAAACAAGGCAGCGCGGATGGAAGCGCGCGACACCTACCGCTCGGCCGTGAACGCGCGCGTCGCGAGCGCGCTATCGACGCCCGCGCCTTTCATCGAGCGGCTTGTGCATTTCTGGTCGAATCACTTCGCCGTGTCCGTCGATAAAGGCCGCGTCGCGCCGTTCGCCGGCGCGTTCGAAATGGAAGCGATCCGTCCGCACGTGCTCGGCCGTTTCGAGGACATGCTGGTGGCCGTCGAGCGTCATCCCGCGATGCAACTCTTTCTCGACCAGACGCGGTCCGTCGGGCCCGACAGCGTCGCGGCGATGCGCGCCGCGCAGCGCAACCCGGATCGCAAGCCCGGTCTCAACGAAAACCTCGCGCGCGAAATCATGGAACTGCACACGCTCGGCGTGCGCAGCGGCTACACGCAAGACGACGTGACGGAATTCGCACGCGCGATGACTGGCTGGAGCATCGCCGCCGCACAGGGCCCGCAGCCGGATCGCGCGCCGCCTGGCGCGTTCGTGTTCCGCGCGCAACTGCACGAGCCGGGCACGCGGACCATCATGGGGCGCCGCTACGATCAGCCTGGCGAGGGACAGACGCTCGCCGTGCTGCTCGATCTGTCGAGTTCGCCCGCGACCGCCACGCATATCGCGACCCGGCTCGCGCGCCATTTCGTCGCGGACAATCCGCCGCCCGACGTCGTCGCGCGGCTGGCGACGGCGTTCATGCGCAGCCGCGGCGATCTGCCCACCGTCTATCGCGAACTGATCGACAGCGAGGCCGCGTGGTCGCCCGTCGCCGCCAAGTTCAAGTCGCCGTGGGAATGGACCATTTCGTCGCTGCGTGGGCTCGACGTGCGCGAGATCGGCAGCGTGCAGCCCAACGCGCAGATGGCCCCCGTTCTGACGCAGCTCGGTCAGCAGGTCTGGCGGCCGGGTTCGCCCGCCGGTTACGACGACATCGCCGCGAGCTGGGCGGCGCCCGATGCGCTCGTGCGGCGCGTCGAGATCGCGCAGCGCTTCGCGGCGCGCGTCGGCGACCGGCTCGATGCGCGCTCGCTCGGTCAGACGCTGATGGCGGGCTCGCTGAGCGAGCCGACGCAGCTCGCCGTGTCGCGCGCGGAAAGCGCTTCGACGGCGCTTGCGCTGTTGCTCGTGTCGCCCGAATTTCAACGGAGATAGCCATGTTCACTCGCCGCCGTTTCCTGCGTGTCGCCGCTGCCGGCGCGGGCGCGATGCTCGTCGCGCCGCAAATGGTGCTCGCGCGCGTGCCGACCGACAGGCGCTTCGTGTTCGTGATCCAGCGCGGCGCCGCCGACGGCCTGAACATCGTCGTGCCGTATGCCGACCCGGACTACGCGACGCTGCGCGGCGCGCTGGCCGTCGATACGTCCGCGGCGGCGAAGCTCGACGGCACGTTCGCGCT
Organism: Burkholderia sp. E7m39; assembly: GCA_001319865.1. Taxonomy (GTDB): domain Bacteria; phylum Pseudomonadota; class Gammaproteobacteria; order Burkholderiales; family Burkholderiaceae; genus Paraburkholderia; species Paraburkholderia bengalensis. Next base: position 43,735 of record BBSL01000290.1, read on the forward strand.
GCATCCTTCCCTCGTCAACGTCGCGCAAATGTACGGCCAGCGCGAGGCGCTGTTCGTGCACGCCGTCGCGACGCCGTATCGGGACCGCTCGCATTTCGACGGGCAGAACGTGCTGGAGACGGGCGGCACGGCCGCCTACCAGCTGAAGGACGGCTGGCTCAACCGGCTGGTCGGCATGATGCCGGGCGCGGAACCGGCGCATCCGGCGCATCCGGCGACCCGCGCGGCCACGCACGAAAACGCGATCGCCTTCGCGCCGACCGTGCCGATGGCGTTGCGCGGCGGCGCGAGCGTGGCGTCGTATGCGCCTTCGGCGCCGCCGCAAGCGCCCGACGATCTGCTCGCGCGCGTCTCGCAGCTCTACGAGCAGGACGCGCAACTGGGTCCGCTGTGGGAGTCGGCGATGGCGGCGCGCGGTCTCGCGGGCGACGCGAGCGCACGTCAGGATCCGGCGAGCCTCGGCAAGCTCGCGGCCGGTTTCCTGTCGCGCGACGACGGGCCGCGCATCGCGATGATCGAAACGGGCGGCTGGGACACGCACAGCGCGCAGATGCCGCGTCTTGCGGCGCAGCTGAAGGCGCTCGACACGATGCTGGCCGCGTTGCGCGACGGCCTCGCAGCGGCGTGGAGCAAGACGACAGTGCTGGTCGCAACGGAGTTCGGCCGCACGGCGGCGGCCAACGGCACGGGCGGCACGGATCACGGCACGGCGTCCGTCGCGATGCTGATGGGCGGCGCGGTGGCGGGCGGGCGCGTGGTTGCCGACTGGCCAGGCTTGCGGCAGGGCGATTTGTACCAGGCACGCGACCTCAAGCCGACGGCTTCCCTCGACGGATTGATTACGGGTGTCGCGAGCGAAAGTCTCGGGCTCGATCCCCAGCGGACGGCGCGCACGCTGTTCGCGCAGAGCCGCAGCGCGCAGGCGATCACGGGGCTTATTCGTAGCGCATAGCGTCGGCGGGAGGTTTTTGACGATCACTGAGCGCCGGGTCACGGGCGCTCTGTTTGGTCGCACGAAAAAAAATGCATGCATGTGTCGATCCGAGCGGGTCTGATTCGTCGTCATGTTGAAGACTCGCAATCCGGCGAAACTTCTTCACTCGTGAACCTCTTCATCTGGAGACACCATCATGTCCACGCCAGCCGTTAAGCGCATTCCCGAAGGGATGCACACGCTGACTCCGCATATCATCGTCGCGGGCGCGGCCGACGCCATCGAGTTCTACAAGAAAGCGTTCAATGCAATCGAGCAGGTTCGGCTGCCCGGCCCCGGCGGCAAGCTGATGCACGCGTCGCTGAAGATCGGCGATTCGACGCTGATGCTCGTCGATGAAATGCCCGATTGCGGCGCCGGCGCGTCGATGGGTCCGAAGGCGCTGAAGGGCACGCCCGTCGTGCTGCATCTGTACGTCGACGATGCCGACGCCACCATCGCGCAAGCGGCGGCCGCGGGCGCGAAAGTAACCATGCCCGCCACCGACATGTTCTGGGGCGACCGCTACGGTCAGGTCGAAGATCCGTTCGGCCACCGCTGGTCGGTCGCGACGCACCAGCGCGACGTGACGCCCGACGAAATGAAAGCCGCGATGGAGCAGATGGCGCAGGGGCGTCAGTAACGGTTGTTTCGGGGTTTTTCGGGCCGCTATCGGGCCGCTATTGTGGCGCCCTTGCGGCGTTATCGTGGCGTTACATCGGCATCGGACGCGCGGCGCTTTTCGTTCGCCGCGCGTATCTGCGATGATCTGCGCTTTCCACGCTGCTCACGCTTCCCGATACGCACCGATGACGCCTTCTCTCCATGCGCTTGAAACCGGCCGCCTGCTCCTTCGCCCGCACGTTCGCGACGACTTCGACGACAGTCTCGCCCTTTGGTCCGACGCGACCGTCACGCGGTTTATCGGCGGCAAGCCGTTCAGCCGCGAAGAAGTCTGGTCGCGGCTTCTGCGCTACGTCGGGCACTGGGCGCTGCTCGGCTACGGCTATTGGGTGATTCGCGAGAAGGACAGCGGCCGGTTTGTCGGCGAGATCGGCTTCGCGGATTACCAGCGCGAAATCGATCCGCCGCTCGGCGATGCGCCGGAGATCGGCTGGGTGCTGATGCCGTCGATGCATGGACGCGGCTACGCGACGGAAGCCGTGCGCGGCGTGCTGTCGTGGGCCGACGCGACGTGGCCGGGCCGCGACACCGTCTGCATCATCGCGCCCGACAACGTGGCGTCGCGCCGGGTCGCGGCGAAATGCGGCTATGTCGAAACGCGCCAGACCACCTATAAGGGACATCCGACGGGCGTCTTCCGGCGCGCGGGCTAAGCCGCACTGAGATTCTTCCTCCCAGCAAGCCCACGAAGGGCGGAAACGCGCGCGCCATGGGGCATACAGCGAAGAGCGGGTCGCGCAAGGGGAACTCGATGCGATCCGCCGCAGCTTGAAAGCGGTTCCTGATGATGTGACGGCGCTGTCGCCGGTCTGTTCACCGGATAAAGACAGCAGGACGGCAGAACGGCAGCCTTGCCCGATTCGCCGGAAGCTCACCCGCGGCGTGCTTCAATGCACGACTGCAACGAACGCCGCTGCACGCCTTGCGAATCAAAGTTGGCCGCGTCGAGCCATTGCGCGAACCCCGCGCGCAGCGCCGGCCACTCGCTGTCGATGATCGAGAACCACGCCGTATCGCGGTTGCGGCCCTTGTAGGTGACGGCCTGGCGGAAAACGCCTTCGAGCGTGAAGCCGAAACGCGCCGCCGCCTTGCGCGACGGCGCGTTCAGCGAATCGCATTTCCATTCGAAGCGCCGATAGCCGAGTTCGTCGAACACGCGCTGCATCAGCAGGAAGATCGCTTCCGTCGCCATGCGCGTTTTCTGCAGACGCTGCGAAAACACGACAAAGCCGACTTCGATCACACCGTTCGCCTTGTCGATGCGCATCAGCGAAAGCGTGCCGATGGCCTTGTTAGTCGCGAGATCGATCACCGTGTGGTGCAGCGGGTCGGGCGAAGCGGCGCACGCGGAAAGAAACTCGCGGTAAGCGGCGCGCGTGTCGAACGGGCCGACGGAAAGATACGTCCAGTCGCGGCCATCGGGCGCGGCGCTGTAGGCGTCGTACAGGTCGTCGGCGTGTTTGTCGACATCGACCCGTTCGAGGCGGCAGTAGCGGCCTGTCATCGGCTGGTCGCCGGGCGCTTTGGCCGGTTGCCATTGCGGCATCGGCTCGCCGATCCGTTGGCCGTATTCGTTGACTCGTTCCACCACGTCGTTCTCCCGTGCATGCGCGCTGTGAAGTGTGCCAAGCGGGCACGATACGGCAAACGCCGCGCGCCCGTAAGAACCAGGCGGGCGCCAATCGATGGAGCCAGCCGCGGCGTTCGCGCAGCCGCTCGTGCCGGCGCATGAGGCCGCGGGCCGCGCACTGCAACGCAGGCGGTCGCCGCCTTGGCGCGCGGATTGCGTGCGTTTGGAAGTGAAAGGCGGCCGATGCAGAATGGTTCGGATCGCCGCCAATCGTACGAGGTCAGCATGCTCAATGTCGCCGACGAAATCGCCCGCTTCAACGCAGGGCGTGATCCAGATCGCCTCGCGATGAAATACGCGCGCATGCGCACGTCGCCATTCGTGTTTCTGCGCGGCACGTGCCATCTGTTCTACGCGCGTCTGGCGCGGGGCACCGTGCTGGACGGCTCGCCGCGCGCGTGGATCTGCGGCGACCTGCATCTGGAGAATTTCGGCAGCTACAAGGGCGACAACCGGCTGATCTATTTCGACATCAACGACTTCGACGAAGCCTGCCTCGCGCCATGTCTGTACGAGATGATCAGGCTGCTGTCGAGCGTGCTGGTCGCCGCCGACGGCCTGAAGCTCAGCCGCGCCGAGGCGCTCGCGCTGTGCCATGCGGCCATCGATGCCTACTCGGCCGCGCTGCGTTTCGGCAAAGTGCGCTGGATCGAAGAGGAGACGGCAGAAGGCATGGTCGGCGAACTGTTCGCTGCGCTTCATCAGCGTTCGCGCGTCGATCATCTGAACCGGCGCACCGAGCTGAAGGCGAAAAAGCGCGCGCTGCGCGTCGACGGCAAGAAGGCGCTCCCCGTCACCGGCGAAGCGCGCGCGAAAGTCGTCGCGTTCATGAACGACTTCGCGAAGCAGGTGCCGAATCCGCAGTTCTATCAGACCATCGACGTCGCGCGGCGCATCGCGGGCACGGGCAGCCTGGGCGTCGATCGTTACGTGATCCTTGTCGAAGGCAAGGGCTCGCCCGATGGCAACTACCTGCTCGACATGAAGCTGGCCCTGCCTTCCGCCACCGCGCCGCGCGTCGGCACGCCGCAGCCGGAGTGGGGCAGCGAGGCCGAACGCGTCGTCGACATCCAGAGGCGCGACCAGGTCGTGTCGCAGGCTTTCCTGCATGCGGTTTCTTTCGAGCAGCGCCCCTATGTGCTGCGCGGGTTGCAGCCGTCGGAAGACCGCGTGGCGCTCGACAACTGGAACGGCAAGCTGCCCCGGCTCGAATCGGTGGTGCGCAACATGGCGGAGCTGGTCGCGTGGGCGCATTTTCGCAGCAGCGGGCGGCAGACTTCCGCGATCGCCGACGATCTGATCGCGTTCGGCGAAGACAGCAAATGGCAACTGCCGTTGATCGAGCTGGCGACGCAATGCGAAGCGCAGGTTGTCAGCGACTGGAAGGAATACTGCGAAGCGTTCGATCGCGGTGCCTTCAACCTTCATCCAAAGGCATGAATTCGGCCGCGCGGCGAATGAGGCGCGACGAGCGCCGCCGTTGCCGTGGGACCCTCGCCGAACGAACGCACAAAAACGTTCGTCAAAATCGCACGAGTTGGCGCACTTTACGCCGGCGGGCGAGTGTGTAAATCTGGCGATGGCGTCGCGGTGAAGGGTGCACGGTTTTCCTGGTTCGAATTTTCCCTGCAGGTCGAGAATCAGACGAATGCCCGACGCCGCGCACGGGCGCGCTGCCCGCAAGGCATGAAAATGCCTTCCTATGAGTCACTTCCCAACAGGAGACGGCACTATGGAAATCGAAGCGACCGCATGGTTCCCGCTGGACGACTACACGCCCATCAGGGACGGGTGGTACGAGGTTCAGCTGGTCAGCGGAGACACGGCATTTGCAAAATACGTGGACGGCGGATGGACCGAACGGCCGCTCCTCGTGTTCACGCACTGGCGCGGATTGAGCGAAGATCCCGCGCGCGTGGACGAACCGGAAACCATCGACGCCGAAGCAACGGCAGCCGAGGGCGTGCGCGCGGCGTGGAACGCGTTTTTCCCGGGTGCGAACGGCGAGGCGCACAAGCCGCTCGATGTCACGCACGGCAAGCCGCCGACGACGCACTGACTCCTCCCCATGCGGATCTGCGGGCGGCGCATCGGCGCCGCCGTTTTTTTGCGCGCTCGCGTCTCGTTGATGTCGTCCGCCGCCGCCCACGCCTGATGCCGCGTCCGCTCACGCCCGCGCGTCGCGTTTTGCCCGCCTTCGCTAGAATGAAGCGATCGATATCGCGAAGGTCACCCATGCAAGCATTCCGCCAACCCGTCGACCTGGCGCGCGCGACGCGCCTTCTCAACCACGGCCCCGTGACGCTGGTCACGAGCGCGCACGGCGGGCGCTTGAACGTGATGGCCGCGTCGTGGGCGATGCCGCTCGATTTCGTGCCGCCCAAGGTCGTCGTCGTGATCGACGCGAAGACGTTGACGCGGCAACTCGTCGAAGCGAGCGGCGTGTTCGGCTTGCAGTTGCCCACGCGCGGGTTCGCGCGCCATACGCTCGCGGTCGGATCGAATGCGGGCGTCGAAATCGACAAGTTCGCGGCGCTCGAACTCGCCACCTTCGCCGCGCAGAAGATCGACGTGCCGATGCTGGAAGGCTGCGTCGCGTGGTTCGAATGCAAGGTGATTCCCGACGACGCCCAGCGCCACGACCTGATTCTTGCCGAGGTCGTCGCGTGCTACGCGGACAGCCGCGTCTATTCGGACAACCGCTGGCACTTCGGCGACGACCACGACATGCGCACCTGCCATTACGTGGCAGGCGGCACGTTCTTCGAAACAGGCGATACCTTCGAGGTCGACGCCGCGCCGCTCGGCGGCAAGGTCTGATTCACGCCGCGCCCGGCTCTCAGCGCTTGAGCGGCAGCCAGATTTCGACGCCGCCCATGCCCGTCACAGGATTGAACTGCTCGCTGTAGCGCTCGAAGTTCGGCGCATCGGCGGGCGCGTGGCCCGATTCGGGCAGCCACTTGTTCCAGATCGTGTTGCACGTGCGGCGTATCGTCGAGATGTGCTCGCGGTGCGTGAACACCGCGTAGCGTTGCGCGGCGATCCGTACGCGGCTGAGTTCGGCGGGCAAGCCGGAGAAGTCGGTGACTTCGACGCCGCACAGGTAATCGAAGTTGCCCGCGTCGTCGGGGTTGTAGCAGACGCCGTAGGCGACCTGCCCGATCTGGCCGGGCACCTTGCCGAAGAGCGGGTTGAAACGTTGCCATTGAGCGGGAATGCCCGAGCTGCTTTCGCAGTTGTAGCGTTCGCTCAATCCCGCGACGAGCAACGCGTTGCCGTCGACGAAACGCGGCGGCGGTTCGAGCTGTGCAAGAAGAGATTCGTCCATTTTGATCGGCTCCACGAGTGCGATGTTGTCGAGATGACCTTGCGCGCGCAACGTTTCGGGCGTGAGCCCGAACTGCTCGCGAAACGCGCGCGTGAATGCCTCATGAGAGCCGTAACCCGCATCGACGGCGACGGCGAGAATATCCGGCGCGCCCTGCGCGAGACGCCGCGCCGCTTCCGTCAAACGCCGCGCGCGCACGTAGCGCATCACCGCGTATCCCGTCGCGGCTTCGAACGCGCGCGACAGATGAAAGCGCGACACGCAGCCGCAAGCGGCGATATCGTCGAGCGACAACTCGCCGTGAAAGTGGCTTTCGATAAACCACAGCGCTTTTCCGGCAGGGTTTCCGACTGGGCTCATAGGGACTCTCGTTTCGGCATGAACCCAGCTTATCGGCCGGGCGCCCGGTTCATTTGATCGCGCTTGCGGTTCTGCGCGCGATCATGGCGCCGTGACGTCGTTGGCGGGCGAGCCGAAATAGACCTGCACCTCGACGATCTTGCCGTTCTCGACACGAAAGAACTCGGTATTGCGAAACGCCGCGCGATGCAGAGGCTTGCATGCGTAGCGCACGAATGCTTCGTTGCCTTCGCAAAAGAGCTTCTCGATGCGGAAGAATTCGAGCTGCTCGCTGAACGGCCAGCAGCGCTCGAAATACGTGCGCCGGTCGATATGATCGTCTTGCGGACTCGTGAAATGGAAATCGTCGGCGAGCAGCGCCTCGATGGCGGCGCGGTCCTCGTGCTGATACGCCGCGAAGCAGCGGCGCACCAGACTCGCGACATCCGTGTTCGTGTTCATGGCGACTGCTCCATCGACTGCTTCAACGTCCCGTCGCTGCGCTGCTGCGCAGAAGCCGCTTGCGACGCGGGCCGTAACCACGCGCCGCCGATCGTCGCGGCCAACGCGGCAAAGATCGCGCCAACGAGAAACGCCACGTGATAGCCGCTCGTGAGCGCGGCGGGCGTGTCGGCACGCGGCGCGCCCGTGCTCGCCGATTGCGCGGCCGCGAGACTCGCCAGCACCGCGAGCCCAAGAGCGCCGCCCATCATGAACGACGTGTTGACGATGCCCGAGGCGAGACCCGAATCCGACGGATCGACATCGCTCATCGCGGCGAGCAGCAGCGGATTGAACGCGACGCCCGCGCCGATGCCGAGCAGGACCATGCCGGGCAGCACATCGGTGACGAAGTGGCCGTCGACAGGCGCGCGCGCGAACAGCAGCAGGCCGAGCGAAGCGAGAAACAGGCCCGCGGCGAGCGGCCGCCGGATGCCGAAGCGCATCACCACGCGCGCCGACAGCCCAAGCGAGAAGAAGCCCATGATCAGATTGGCCGGCAGGAACGCGAGGCCGACGTGCAGCGGCGCGTAGCCGAGCACGCGTTGCAGATAGAGCGCGGAGATGAAGAACCACGCGAACATCGCGGCGGCCCACAGCACGCCGATCGCGTTGGCTGTCGCGACGTTGCGCAGCGCGAGGAGCTTGAGCGGCATCAGCGGATGAACGACGCGCGCTTCGATCGCGAGAAACGCGCCGAGCAGCGCCAGCGCGACGACGATCAAGCCGAGCGTTTGCGCCGACAGCCAGCCGGCCTCGTTGCCGTTGACGATGGCGTAGACGGCCAGCATCAGCGACGCCGTGACGCTCGCCGCGCCCGCCACGTCGAGCCGCTCGCCGTGCGCGTGCCCGCGGCCCGCCGGCAGCAGCGCGATGCACATCGCGTACACGGCGATGCCGATGGGTAGGTTGACGAGAAAGATCCAGTGCCAGCTCAGCAGGTTGGTCAGCAGCCCGCCCAGCAACACGCCGATGCTGCCGCCGCCCGCGCACACGAAGCCGTAGACGCCCATTGCCTTCGCGCGCTCGCCTTCTTCGGTGAACAGATTCATGATCAGCGACAGCGATACAGCCGATACGACCGCGCCGCCCAGTCCCTGAATGGCGCGCGCGCAGACCAGCATGATCTGCGAGTTGGCGAGTCCGCATGCCAGCGACGCGAGCGTGAACAGCGTAATGCCCGCGAGAAAGAGCTTGCGATGACCGTACAGATCGCCGAGCCGCCCGCCGAGCAGCAGAAAGCCGCCGAACGTCAGCATGTAGGCATTGACGACCCACACCAGCGCGGTTTCGGAAAAGCCCAGATCGGCTGCAATCGACGGCAGCGCGACGTTGACGATCGTCGTGTCCAGAACGATCATCAACACGCCCATGCACAGCACGATGAGTGCAAGCCAGCGTGTGCGTCCTTCGATGTTATGCGTCATGCGTGCGCTCCATGGCTGTCGGCGACCTTTCAGTCTAGTCACAGCCCGTCCCGCTCGACAACTGGAAATTCCCGCGCGGACGGCGCTGTTCTACGTACGACGATCGAGCGCGCGGAAAATCGACATCCGTCAACGCGCTCGTGCGCGCTCGTGCGCGCGACGCGTGTGGGTCGCGTCGAGAAAGCGCGCGATGGACGGATATGCCGTATTGCGATTGCCGCGCGGGGCGGCGCCTTCGAGAGGGGGAAGCATCGGGAGGTCGGCGGCTGTGAATACGTTGCCTCGAACCAGTGTGTCGCTCAAGAGAGCGGCGTCTATGCTTTGCTTCGCACGTGCGCCATTACACCGACCACTTCCCGCCCATCAACCCATTCGAAGGCAGCGCTTCATCCAGCAGCTTCTTCGCGCTCTCGATTCCCGCGACAGGCAAACCCTTCGGATCGAGCAGACCGACCTGCACGAGCACGCAAGCCTGATCCCAATAGATGTGCTCGTTGTACAGCTTGTCGCCGCGAAAGCACACCACAGCCAGCTTCGGCACTTCGAAGTACTTGCCCGTCGGCGCGACGCCTGGCAGCAGCCAGTCGATCTCGCAGCTATGCGTGCACGCAAAGATGAATTCGTCGACGATGCGGTCCGAGCCGATGGTCCGCGAAATGGGGATCAGCTTCGTATCGGGCGGATTCGAGTTGACGAAGTGGTTCGTATAGAAGCGCTTGAGGTTGTCGTAACCGACGCCGCCCGTCATCGTCGGCACATGGTTGACATACGGTTGCGCGACCATCGTCGGCATGACGGCTTCGACGTCGCGCGTGGCGAACTCGAAGTAGCAATGCTGTTCCCACAACATGTTCAGATCGTAGAGCGGACCGAGCACCTTGCGCAGCAGCGCGAGCGTGCGCGAGTACGCCATCATTGCGGCGGGCTTGTCGTACTGCGGGCGCGAGGACGAAGCAAACGCGTGATCGCAGCCCGCATACACGTACTGCCCGATGTGGGGATGCGCGCGCAGCGCGGCGCCGATCTGCTCGCGCACAGGCGGCGGACAATACGAATCGTTTTCGGCGAAATGAAACACCATCGGGCAGCGAATGTTCTTCGCTTCGTCCAGATACGCTTCGAGCCCCACGCCGTAGTAGCTGACGGCGCAATCGACGTCCGTGCGCGCCGCCGCAAGCATCGCCAGCTTGCCGCCGAGGCAATAGCCGACGGTGCCCACCTTCCCTTGCTGTTCGGGCAGCGCGCGCAACGCGTCGATGGTCGCGGCGATATCCTGCACGCCGAGATCGACGTCGAACTTCGCGTGAAAGTCGAGCGCACGCTTCATGTCGTCGCCGTCATAGCCGAGCACGATGTTCGGCTGGATGCGCCAGAACAGATCGGGCACGAGCACGACGTAGCCTTCTTCGGCGTAGCGGTCGGCTGTTTGCTTCAGATAATCGTTGATGCCGAAGATTTCCTGCAGCAGCACGAGGCCGGGGCCCGATCGTTGCGCCGGACGCGCGACGTATGCATTGAAACGGCCGCCATCGCGGGCGGCGACTTCGATAAAGGAACCGGACATCAGATGCTCCTCGATGATGGGACGAAGGGGGCTGCGCGTGCCGGCGTTCATCGTCATCGGGTGGAGCGGGGCACGCTACATCGCACGCAATGCGAACCGCTTGAGCTTGCCGGTTTCGGTGCGAGGCAGCGCGTCGATGAAGGCGACGACGCGCGGGTACTTATACGGCGCAACGGTATTCTTCACGAATTCCTGCAACTCCGCGACGAGTTTCTCATCCGCGCTGTAACCCGCGTTGAGCACGACGAAGGCCTTCACGATCTGTCCGCGCGTCTCGTCCGGCGCGCCGATCACGCCGCATTCGGCGACGGCCTTGTGCTGCATCAGCACGCTTTCCACTTCCGGGCCGGAGATGTTGTAGCCCGCGGAGACGATCATGTCGTCTGCGCGCGCCTGGTAGAACACGTAGCCGTCGGCATCGATATAGACGGAATCGCCGGGCAGATTCCAGCCGTCGCGCACGAACTTGCGCTGACGGTCGTCGGCGAGATAGCGGCAGCCCGTCGGGCCGCGCACGGCGAGCTTGCCGATCGTGCCCGCAGGCACGGGCTGCATGTCGTCATCGACGGCCCGGATCTCGTAGCCGGGCACGGCCTTGCCGATCGCGTGCGGCCGCACGTCATGACCCGCCGACGAAATGAAGATATGGATCATCTCGGTGCCGCCGATGCCGTCGATCATCTCGATGCCGCTCGCGTCGCGCCACAGTGCGCGCGTCGAGTCGGGCAGCGCCTCGCCCGCCGACACGGTCTTCTTCAACGACGCGATGTCGAAGCGCGGAATCAACGGCGCCATCTGCCGATAGAAAGTCGGCGCGGTGAACATCACGGTCGCGCGAAACCGCTCGACGTTTTGCAGCAGCGTTTCAGGCGACTGCTTTTCGATCAGCACCGTCGATGCGCCCGCGCGCAACGGAAAGCACAGCAGTCCGCCCAGGCCGAACGTGAAAGCGAGCGGCGGCGTGCCGCAGAAGATGTCGTCGGGGGTGGGTTCGAGTACGTGGCGCGGGAACAGATCGCACATCGCGAGCACGTCGCGATGAAAGTGCATGCAGCCCTTGGGCGCGCCCGTGGTGCCGCTCGTGAAGGCGATCAGGCAGACGTCGTCGGCGGCTGTGTCGCAGGCCTTGAAATCGGCGGATTTCGATGCAGCCAGCGTTTCGAGCGAACCCGCTCCACCGTCGTGGAAGATCATGGTCTGCTTCAGGCCTTCGCAGAAGAACTCGTCGCCTGCCTGGGTGCAGCGCGCGAGTTCGTCCATCAGACGCGCATCGCACAGCGCTGCGCCGACTCTGCGCCTTGTCGGCGATCTGCTTCAGTTCCTTCGCGCGCAGCAGCGGCATCGTCGGCACGACGACGAGCCCTGCCTTGAGCGCGGCGAGAAACGCGACGGCCATCTGCAACGTGTTCGGCCCGCGCAGCAACACGCGATTGCCGGGCTGCAAACCCATCTCATCGACCAGCACGTGCGCGCTGCGATTGACCATCGCGAGCAGTTCGCCATAGGTGGTCGCGTGCGGCTTGCCGTCGATATCCGACCAGATGGCAGGCCGGTCGCGATGCCCGCGCTCGACGGCACGATCGAGCAGTTCGGTCGCGCAGTTCAAACGCGCGGGATACGCGACGTCCGGGTTGTCGAGCAGAAACACCGGCCATTGATCCTGCGGCGGCAAGTGATCGCGCGCGAAGGTATCGACGTGAGCTGAGGGTTCCATCATGAGACTCCCCTGGTGGTCGGGTGTGTGAGCGCGCCTGGTTCGCTAACGCTCCACGACGATCGTGGTGATGAAATAAAGGGCGACGCACAGCATCGTCGCCGTCCCTGTGCAGTTCGCCCAAAGCTTGAGGGACCCTCTCCGCCATGCGTAGGCGTTGATGACCGCCGCCAGCGTGGCTGGGCCAAAAACAAAAAGCTAAGCAACGGCCACCCGTACTGTGGGAAAGCGCACTTTCCTAATTCGTGGCAGCCGTGCACGACCTGTTGAATCGCGGAACCAATCATTCGGTTTCTCCGACGACCCCGCGAAAAGCGAATTCACCCAATCCCTAATCAGCAATCACAGCCGTCGCTTCAATTTCAACCTTCGCGTCATCCTCGATCAGCGCGACGACCTGCACGGCGCTCATCGCGATGTCGTAATCGCCGATCAGTTCGCGGAACGCCTGGCCGATCTCTTTCAGCGACGCAAGGTACTCGCGCTTGTCGGTCACATACCACGTCATGCGCACGAGATGCTCGGGCCGCCCGCCCGCTTCGCGCAGCACGGCAATCACGTTGCGCAGCGCCTGTGTCGCCTGTTCGGCGAAGCGGTCGCTCGTCATGCGCGCTTCTTCGTTCCAGCCGATCTGTCCGGCGATGTACACCTGCGTGCCGTTGGCCGCCACGCCGTTTGCATAGCCCTTCGGCTTGGTCCAGCCTGCGGGCAGAAGCGGTCGTTTCTTCATGAGCGTTGCTCCTCGGATTGAACGGCGTGCGGCGCGAAGGCCGCGAGCGCGGCGGCGATGTCGTCGGGAATATCGATCGACTGGCCGCTTTCCTGCGATGTCGTGACGAGCACCTGCGATGCGCGAAAGCGCTCTCCGCCCGCACCGTGCGCGACGATTTCGACGCCGATCGAGCGCCGGCCGATGCGTGTCACGCCAAGCGACAGCGTGATCGTTTCGCCCATGCGGCTAGGCCGCGAGAACTCACAATCGAGCTTGACGATCGGCAGGCCGATGCGGCGCGTCTGGATCATGTGCGCGTAGTCGATGGCAAGGCGCTCGTTGAACCACTCTTCGACGAGCATGTTCGTCATCACCAGATACTGCGGAAAGTAGACGATGCCCGCGGGATCGCAATGCGCAAAGCGGATGCGCATGGGCATGTCGAACGTCGCGCTCATGATGCACGCTCCTGTTGCGCGGCCGCATGCGCCTTCAACAGGTCGCGCCCGACGATCAACTGCTGCACTTCCGTCGCGCCTTCATAGATGCGCAGCGCGCGAATCTCGCGATACAACCGTTCGACGGTGGTGCCGCTTTGCACGCCCATGCCGCCCCACAACTGCACGGCGGCGTCGATCACCTGTTGCGCGCCTTCGCTCGCGTGCCATTTCGCGAGCGCCGCTTCGCGCGTGACGCTCTCGCCCTGATCGCGCAGCCACGCGGCGCGATAGACGAGCAGCGCGCTGCTGTCGATCGTCAGCGCCATCTGCGCGAGCTTCGTCTGCGTCAACTGAAAATCGCCGAGCGTCTGGCCGAACATCTTGCGCGACGCGGCGCGCGCGAGTCCTTCCTGCATCGCGCGACGCGCAAAGCCCAACGACGCCGCCGCGACCGACGTGCGGAAAATATCGAGCGTGCGCATCGCGACCTTGAAGCCTTCGCCAGGCGCGCCGAGCATCTGGCTGCGCGGCACGCGCGCATTCGCGAAATGCAGACGCGCAAGCGGATGCGGCGCGATCACGCCGATGCGCTCGGCGATCTGCAAGCCCGGCGTATCGGCATCGACGATAAACGCGCTGATGCCGCGCGCGCCCGGCGCTTCGCCCGTTCGCGCGAACACGACGTAGAAGTCCGCGATACCGCCGTTCGATATCCAGGTCTTGTCGCCGTCGAGCACGTACGCATCACCTTCGGCGCGCGCCTGCAGCGACATTGCCGCGACATCTGAACCGGCTTCCGGCTCCGACAGCGCGAACGCGGCGATCGCTTCGCCTTTCGCGACGCGCGGCAGATAGCGCGACCTCTGCTCATGCGTGCCCGCCAGCGTGATCGCGCCGGAGCCGAGACCTTGCATCGCGAGCGCGAAATCGGCGAGGCCGTCGTGCTTCGCGAGCGTTTCGCGCAGCAGACAGACGGCGCGCGTGTCGATCGTGTCGCCGTGTCCGCCGTATTGCGTGCCGCCGACACCGTACTTCAGCCAGCCCGCTTCGCCGAGGGCGCGCACGAGTTGCCGGCACGTTGCGTCGACATCGTCGTGCCGGACATCTGCGAGATGCTGCGCGGCCCATGCCTCGATGCCGTCGGCGAGTTCGCGGTGACGCGCGTCGAAGAACGGCCACGCCAATGTGCTGTGCGGATCAGGAGGATTCAAGTTCAGTCTCCTTCGAACACGGGACGCGACTTCGCCGCGAACGCGCGGTAGGCGCGCTCGAAGTCGCGCGTCGTCATGCAGATGGCCTGCGCCTGGGCTTCGGATTCGATCGCTTCGTCGATGCTCATGCTCCATTCCTGATGCAGCATTTTCTTCGTGACGCCATGCGCGAAGGTCGGCCCCGACGCGAGATCGGCGGCGAGTTTCGTGGCTTCTTCGAGCAGCGCTTCGGGCGCGCACAGCCGGTTGTAGAAGCCCCATGTGTAGCCTTCATCGCCGCTTGCCGAGCGGCCCGTGTACAGCAGTTCGGCCGCGCGACCCTGGCCGATGATGCGCGGCAGGATCGAGCACGCGCCCATGTCGCAGCCTGCCAGCCCGACGCGCGTGAACAGGAACGCGAGCTTGCTGCGCGACGTGCCGAGCCGCATGTCGGAAGCCATCGCGAGAATCGCGCCGGCACCCGCGCAGACGCCGTCGACGGCGGCGATGAGGGGCTGCGGACAATGGCGCATCGCCTTCACGAGGTCGCCCGTCATGCGCGTGAAGAGCAGCAGTTCGGGCATGGGGAGATCGATCAGCGGACCGATGATGTCGTGCACGTCGCCGCCCGAACAGAAGTTTTCGCCCGCACCGTGCAGCACGACCACTTTCACATCCGTCGCGTAGGCGAGTTGCCGGAACAGGTCGCGCAATTCCGCGTACGACTCGAACGTCAGCGGGTTCTTGCGCTCGGGGCGGCTCAGCGTGATCGTCGCGACACCTGCCTTCACGGACCAGCCGAAGTGTTTCGCTCCGTACGCTGCGAGCATAGTGCGGTTGCCGGCCAGCAGGGCGTCGGCAGCGGATCGGGTCATCGTTGTCTCCTGTGTGTTGTCTCGCGCGCGCTTGCGCATGTCCGGTTACGCGGATTCGCCCTTGATCGTGTTCAGCAGATGCTGCTTGAGCTTGCCGAGCTTCTGATGCGTGCGCGATTTCTCGTCCAGATCGAGTCCGCCGAACATCTCGACGACCCATTGCTCATGCGCGACGGCCATCCGGTCGAACAGCGCGCGGCCTTCCGTCGTGAGGCGCACGCTGATAGAGCGGCGATCGTTCGGATCGGTGTCGCGTGAGACGAGCCCTTCTTTTTCGAGCTGATCGGTAATGCCTGTGACGTTGCCGCCCGTCACCATCAGGCGTCGCGACAGCTCCGTCATCTTCAGTCCTTCGGGGTGACGCTCCAGTTGCGCCATCAGGTCGAAGCGCGGCAACGTCGTGTCGAACTCGTTGCGCAGGCGCTTGCGCAATTCGGCCTGCACGAGGTTGGTCGTCGTCAGCATGCGCAGCCACAGGCGCAAGCCCATGTGACTGTCCGCGCCCGTGCTCATTTCGAGGTCCACGACGTTCTCCGCAGGTTTGGCGACGCCTTTGCGCGCCAGCTTCGCGTCGGCGGATTCGGCGGTTTTCTTGCTGGCTGTGTTGCTCATGTGACTTCCCCGCCCGAAACGGAAACAGATTGACCGGTGATGGATTCGGCGCCGGGCATGCACAGCCACAGCACCGCGTTGGCGACTTCAGCGGGCGCAACGAAACGGCGCTGCGGGTTGTGGCGCACGAGGATGTCACGCGCTTCCTGCTCGCTGCGCGAGGTTTTCGCGGTGATCTGGTCGAGCGATGCGCGCAACAACTCCGTTTCCGTATAACCGGGGCACACGGCGTTGACCGTAATGCCTCTCGTCGCCACTTCCAGCGCGAGCGAACGCGTGAGTCCGATCACGCCGTGTTTCGCCGCGCAATACGCAGCAACGTACGCATAGCCGATCTGTCCCGCCGTGCTGGCCACGTTGACGATGCGTCCATAGCCGCGTTCGAGCATCGCGGGCAACACCGCACGCGTGCAGAGAAACACGCCCGTCAGGTTGACGTCGAGCATGCGCTGCCAGAGCGCGATGTCTGTTTGCGCGAAGGGCGCGGCCTGCGCCTGGCCCGCGTTGTTGACGAGCAGATCGACGGGACCGGCCTGCGCGGCCGCATCGGAAAATGCCTTGCTGACAGCACTTTCGTCTCCGACATCGACGCTGATGCACGCGGCAATCTCGCCGTGTTCGCTCAGCGCTTCGCGCTGCGCGGCGAGCCGTTGCGCATCGCGTCCCATCAGCGTGACGCGCGCGCCGGCGCGCACCAGCGCTTGCGCCGTCGCTGCGCCGATGCCGCTGCCGCCGCCCGTGACGACGGCATGCTTTCCTGCCAGCGTGGTGTTCATCAAACGGTTCCTTCCGCGCGCTGTGCGCGTTCGAGCGGCGAAAGCCGCGCATTCTCGGCGGCCAGTGCGCGCTCGCGTTCGTAGTTGCGTTCGAGTTGCGACTTGGCCGCCGTGTATTGCTTCGGCCAGTTCACGTCGAAATAGCCGATCTTCGCGGCTTCGTTCAGCGTCCACGACGGATTGGCCAGATGCGGGCGCGCGATGGCGCACAGGTCCGCGCGGCCCGCGGCGATGATGCTGTTCACGTGATCGGCTTCGGAGATCGCGCCGACAGCGATCGTCGCGATGCCCGCTTCGTTGCGGATGCGATCCGCAAACGGCGTCTGGAACATGCGGCCGTACACGGGCTTTTCGTCCTTGCTGACCTGGCCCGACGATACGTCGATCATGTCGGCGCCCGCCGCTTTGAAGGCGCGCGCGATCTCGACGGCATCGTCGGGCGTCGTGCCGCCGTCGACCCAGTCGTGCGCCGAAATGCGCACCGACATCGGCTTGTCTTGCGGCCACACTTCACGCATCGCGGCAAACACTTCGAGCGGATAGCGCAGACGATTCGCGAGCGAGCCGCCATAAGCATCGCTGCGATGATTGGTGAGCGGCGACAGGAAGCTCGACAGGAAATAGCCGTGTGCGCAGTGCAGTTCGAGCCAGTCGAAGCCCGCTTGCGCCGCCATCTGCGCGGCGCGCACGAATTGCGCCTGGATCTCTCGCAGCTCATCGTGCGTCGCTTCGCGCGACCACTGGCTCACGCCGTGCAGATACTGCTGCGGCGATGCCGACACCAACGGCCAGTTGCCATCGGGCAAAGGTTGATCGATGCCTTCCCAGCTCACGCGCGTCGACGCCTTCGCGCCCGCGTGGCCGAGCTGCATGCCGATCTTCGCGTCGCTGTTCGCGTGCACGAACTGCACGATGCGGCGCCACGCGTCGAGATGCTCGGACGCATACATGCCGGGACATCCGGGCGTGATGCGCGCATCGGCCGACACGCAGGTCATCTCCGTCATCACGAGCGCGGCGCCGCCCATCGCGCGCGCGCCGAGATGCACCAGGTGATAGTCGCCCGCGATGCCGTCAACGGCCGAGTACTGCGCCATCGGCGACACGACGATGCGATTCTTCAACGTCACGCCGCGCAATCTGAACGGCGTGAACATGGGCGGCACGGAATGCTGCTGCGGCCCGCGTTCGATACCTGCGCGCGCCGAGAGCCAGTCTTCGAACGACGACAGATAGACCGCATCGCGCTCGCGCAAATTTTCGTGCGAAATGCGCTGCGAGCGTGTCAGCAGCGAATAGGCGAATTGCTCCGGCTCGAACGAGGCGTAGCGGTCCACGTGCTCGAACCATTCAGTCGAATTGCGCGCGGCGTTCTGGATGCGCAACACGCCGATGCTGCGCACATCCGTGTAATGCGCGAGCGCGGCGGCGAGATCGTGCGGATGCGCGTCGATGTTGTTGGCGAGTTCGATGGCATCTTCGAGCGCGAGCTTGGTGCCGGAGCCGATCGAAAAGTGCGCGGTATGCGCGGCGTCGCCCATCAGCACGACGGGCACGCGCTTGCCGTCAGCCTGCGTTTTCCAGTGCACCCACTCGCGATTGACGACGCGCGGAAAGCGAATCCATTGCGCGGAACCGCGCAGATGGCTCGCGTTCGAAATCAGCCGGTTGCCATCGAGATACTTCGCGAACAGGCGCTCGCAGAACGCGATGCTGTCTTCCTTGCTCATGTCGTCGAGACCGGCGGCGCGCCACACGCGCTCGGGCGTTTCGACGATGAACGTCGAGGTCTCGTCGTCGAAGCGGTACGCGTGCGCCTGGAACCAGCCCCATTCGGTTTCTTCGAATGCGAACGTGAACGCGTCGAACAGCTTTTTCGTGCCGAGCCACACGAAGCGGCAGTCGCGCAGGTCGATGTCGGGCTGATAGGTGGCCGCGTACTTCTGGCGGATCGCGCTGTTCAGGCCGTCGCTGGCGATGATGAGGTCGGCGTCGTATTCGTCGTCGTTCGTGACTTGCGTTTCGAACACCAGCTGCACGCCCAGTTCTTCGCAGCGCGCCTGCAGGATGTTCAAAAGGCGCTTGCGGCCGATGCCGCAAAAGCCATGTCCCGACGAGCGCACCTGCGCGCCGCGAAAGTTGATTTCGATGTCGTCCCAGTGATTGAACGCGTCGAGGATCATATCGGCGCTTTTTTCGTCGGCGGCGCGCAGATTGCCGAGCGTCTGGTCGGAGAACACGACGCCCCAGCCGAACGTGTCATACGGGCGATTGCGCTCGACGACGATCACTTCATGCGCCGGATGGCGACGCTTCATCAACAACCCGAAATACAGTCCGGCCGGACCGCCGCCGATACAGACGATGCGCATGTTGGCTCCCCAACGTGAAGGTGCCGTTTTACTTTAGATTTTGATAGTTTAGATGTCAAGTAAATTTGCGCGGTTCGGCTGACGGGCGAAGCCGAAATGATGCGAGAGGTAAAGTCTGTCAGCGAAGACCAGGGTTGGTCGTTGCGTTGGTCCGCGACGCGCTCACGGAGACCGAGGTTTCAAGCAGCCTGTCCCGCCGACTGAGTCCGGCGGCGGCGCTTCGCTTCTGTCGGCTTGAACCCATCCTCATTCAACGCGGCTTCCGCCGCGCGACGCGCCTGATAGGTTTCGCCCCATTCCCTGAGACTGATCAGCACGGGCGCGAGCGATTGACCGAATGGCGTCAGTTCATATTCCACCTTCGGCGGAATCTGGGGATACACATGCCGGGCGACGATTCCATCCGCTTCCAGTTCGCGCAGCTGCAGGGTCAACATGCGCTGTGTCGTATTCGGCAGGAGCCGTGTCAGCTCCATGAAGCGCTTTTTCTCGTGCAACAGGTGAAAGAGAATCACCGGCTTCCACAAGCCGCCGATGACGGATAGCGTGACTTCGACGGCACAGCCGCTGCGGCGGTCCAGGCGTTTGGGTCGCATGAATCTGTACCTACATAATTGATAGTACCGGCTTTAATTGTACCTTCTTGCGATGATCGACGTGTGCCGTGACAATCACTGCATGGTCGCGAACTGCCTTTGCCGCCCTGGCGCGCTGGACAGCGGCACGCGACTGCATTCCGGCGCCGATGTGCATCGTCACATCGTGCGCACGTCAATTGATGTCAGGAGTTACTTTGATGAAAGCCATCACTTTGCGCCGGCCCGGCGGACTCGATCACCTCGAACGGACGGAAATCGCCGATCCGGGTGCGCCGGCGTCCGGCGAAATCCGCGTGCGTGTTCACGCGAGCTCGCTTAATTTCCATGATCTGGGCGTCGTCACAGGGCGACTGCCGACCGATGACGGCCGCATTCCGATGTCGGATGGCGCGGGCGTCGTCGAAGCGATTGGCGACGGCGTCACGGAGTTCGCGGTGGGCGATGCGGTTGTATCGACGTTCTTTCCCGATTGGCTCGACGGCGGCCCGACGCGCGCCGACTTTGCGACAACACCGGGCGATGGCGTCGACGGCTATGCACGGGAAGTCGTCGTGCGTCCCCAGCAATGGTTCACGCGCGCGCCGCTCGGCTACAGCCATGTCGAGGCGGCAACGCTCACGACGGCGGCTTTGACCGCGTGGCGCGCGCTCGTCGTTGACGACGCGTTGAAGGCCGGTGACACCGTGCTCGTGCAGGGAACGGGCGGCGTCTCGATCTTCGCGTTGCAGTTCGCAAAGCGGATGGGCGCAACGGTGATCGCAACGTCGTCGTCCGACGAGAAACTGGAGAAGGCGCGTGCGCTCGGAGCAGATCATCTGATCAATTACAAGCGGGATACCGATTGGGCGTCGAAGGTGCTCGACGTCACCAATGGCCGCGGCGTCGACAACGTGGTGGAAGTCGGTGGCCCGGATACGCTCGGCCAATCGATTCGGGCATGCCGGATCGGAGGCCATATCGCCCTGATTGGCGTGTTGACAGGTATCGCAGGGCAAATCCCGACGGCCGAACTGATGCGCCGTCATCAAAAGTTGCAAGGGCTGATTGTGGGCAGCCGCAAGCACCAGATCGACATGATCCGCGCGATCGACGCAAACGGCATCAAGCCCGTGATCGACTCCACGTATCCGCTCGATGGGATTGCAGATGCATTCCGGCATCAGGCGAGCGGGAAGCACTTTGGGAAAGTCTGCCTGTCGGTTTAACTGTGTCTTTGAACCGGGCATCGCGCGGCGCTTTCTCCGCGCGATGCGCGCCACAAGCGCATCAGCATCAGTAAGCACGAGTCAAAAAGTTTTGAACCTGCGCGACGACGCCGACTCCTTCGCCCACCGCCGAGGCCACGCGCCTGGTTGAGCCCCAGCGGACGTCGCCAATCGCCAATACACCTTCGACGCTGCTCTGCAACGATATCGACAGCATGTTCGCGTCGGGAAGGTCGATGCCTGGCTGGACGAAACCTTTGCTGTCGAGCGGGATGCCGCATGTCCTAAGCGAGATCGTGTTCGGGTACGCACCGATGAAGACGAACACGTGATGCATGGTCACGCTTCCTTCGATTCCACCGGCGCCGCGGTAACGCACACGTTCGTGACGCGCTCAATCAGATAGTGCGACATGGTGTCGTCGAGCTTCGCAGGCGAAACATGCCTGGTGCGACCCCTGATCAACTAAACTGGCCAATACATCGCGCACAGCCCGTTTGCCTCTCGCAACACGAGGCGCGCGATCGTCCATGCACGCGGTCGCACCCGGAATCCCGGCCAAAGGTGTCCCGATGAGCCGCATCGTGATGCAGATGCTGGTTGCCTTCTTCGTCAGCTGCATACTGGCGGGGTGTGCCGCAACCCGGTCAACGGTTTCGGTCCCCGGCTATCAGAACCGCGCCGTGACACGTACCGAGGGCGGCATCGAGGTTTCGACCGCCGTGCTCTCGCCAGAGGAAAGTGCGGCGATTTACGGTGTCCCGCTTGCCGACAGAAACATCCAGCCCGTCTGGATCGAGGTCGAAAACCGCGAAGACCGAAATTATTTTCTCCTGTCGCCGGGACTCGATCCGAACTTCTTTCCCGCGTCGGAGGCGGCCGAGGCGTTTGCGGGCGTGGTCTCGCCCGACCAGCGCGCCGGACTCGACCGGCAGTTCCGTGCGCTGGCCTTTCATAACCCCGTCCAGCCCGGCGAAAAAGTTGCGGGTTTTGTGCTGACCAATCTCAACGAAGGCGCCAGGCTCGTGCAGATCGACCTCGTCGCAAAGCAGCGCGCCCGAACGTTTTCGATCTTCGTGGCGGTGCCGGGCTTCGAGGCCGATTACAAGCGCAGCCAGGTGTTCAAACGCGCCGCCGAGCCGCAAGCGCCCACGGTGAACTACACGGACGACGCAAACTTCCGCGCGGCGCTCGAAGCCCTGCCATGCTGCGCGACAAGCGAGGACGGCTCGAAGAACGGCGACCCGCTCAACCTGGTGATCGTCGGCAACCTCGACGACGCCTTTCCCGCACTCGTCCGAAGGGGCTGGAGCGTCACGGAGCAGAAGTGGTCCGGCGCGATCAGGCGGATGATTGCCGCCGCGCTGTCGGGCGAGCCGTATGTCAACGCACCCGTGAGCGACCTTTACCTGTTTGGGCATGCGCAGGATCTCGCGCTGCAAAAGGCACGGGGCGACATTCACCAGCGCAACCATATGCGCCTGTGGCTCAGCAACATGCGCTACCGCGACAAACCCGTGTGGGTAGGACAGATCAGCCGCGATATCGGTATCCGCCTGACCTGGCACGCTTCAACGTTCACCACACACAAGATCGACCCGGACGTGGACGAAGCACGCACCGCGCTGACGGAAGACATGGCGTATTCGCAGAATCTGATGAAGATGGGTCTCGTGATGGGAGTGGGTGCCGCGCAGGAAGGCGCGCCGCGCAAGAACCTGACGACCGATCCGTACTACACCGATGGCTATCGTGTCGTGCTGGTATTCGATCATACGCCGAGACCGCTTTCGGACATCGAAGTCTTTCCATGGGTCACGCCGTACAAGGTCATGCACCTCACGCCCGGAGCGAGGCCATGAGCATGTCCTTGCATCGTGCGCTGGCAGATGCGCGGCGCGCGCTATGCCTCGCGCTTGTGTTGGCCGGTTGTGCGACATGGCGCGCCCCGCCCGTGGCGGACGATGGGCCGCTACGTCAGCGTGAGGTCAGTGCCACGAGTCGCGAGGTGCGTGTGAGCGCAACGGTACTCGGCAGTGAGGACAGCAAGCGGATGTATGGCACCGACCTCAACAGGACGGGAGTCCAGCCGCTATGGATCGAAGTGCAGAACGGGACGTCGCAGGCGCTGTGGCTGCTGCGCTCGGGTACCGACCCCGACTACTTCTCGCCCGATGAGGTTGCGTGGCCCTTGCATACGCTGTTCGGCGGCGCAACCAATACGCAGTTGGACGACTATTTCCGCAACCTCGGATTCAGCAACCCGATCCCGCCCGGCGAGACACACTCGGGCATTGTATTCACCAACCCCGATCAGGGCATCAAGCTCGTCAATGTTGATCTGCTGGGCAGCAAGACGCTGATTCCCTTCTCGCTTTTTCTGCTGGTGCCCGGCGGCACGATAGATCCGCGTCTCGCGCAGATTCCTTTTCCGTTTCCCGCAACCGCGATCACCGACTGCCAGGACCTGGCGTCGCTGCGCGCTGCACTCGAACGACTACCATGCTGTGCCACCGACGCGAGCGGGACAGTTCAGGCCGATCCGCTGAACGCCGTTGGCGTCGGGCAGCTTACCGACATCGGGGCGGCACTGGTACGGCGCGACTATCGGCGTGACGCGCGAGAGTCCGACCTCGCGCAGCGGGTCTTCGGGCGGGAACCGGACTTCGTCATGCGCAAGCAGTCGCAGGCCGGCGCGCCGGCCACCTGGATAAGAGGATGGCTCGCCCCGATCCGCTTTCAGGGGCAACTGGTGTACGTCGCGCAGGTCGGTCGTCCTGTCGGCGGGCGCTTTGCGCCGCGCGGCGACGCACACGTTCCCGTGCACGAAAACGTCGATGAGGCTCGCAACATCCTGCTCCAGGACCTGATGTACTCCAGTGGTGTCGAGAGGATTGGATTTGTGAGCGGTGTCGGCGCGGCATCGCCAAGTGACCCGCGTACGGCGCTCAATGGCGCGACATACCACACGGACGGATTGCGCGCGGTCGTGTTCTTCGCGACCCGGCCGCACAGCCTGTCGGACGTCGACTTCCTCGACTGGGTGCCCTATCTGGAGCAACGCGACATCATTCAACCGGGAGCGACGGACAATGCAACTCAGTGACCTGAGACGGACGCCGTCGCGCCTTTCATCGAAATCGGGGCGTGTCGTCGCCCGTGCGTGGCGTTCAATCCGCGTCGTGCTGACGGCGATGACATGCACCTTGGTCGTCGCTTGTGCTGCGAAGCTCGTGCCTTACTCGACTGATACGCCACCGTTGATTCTCGTACCGGCATCCGAGGCCGGGGTAGTGGACAGGCGCGGGCGCTTTCGGGAGATCTATTGCGCGGTGCTGGAAGCGCGTGGTGCCGGCGTACCCGATTACCGGCCGTGTGACGACGCGTTGACGCGGGTCGGCGAGGAGCCGCCGGGTACCGGCAAACCCGTCGAACTGGGTCAATCCCGACAGCACCTCATCGCGGCAGTCGTGCATGGCGTCGGCTACGACTGCTTCGAGCCGTGGCTGGATGCGCAAAACACCGTCGTCACGCATCTGCGCCAGTTTGGCTTCGACGCAGCGCTGATCCAGGTCGATGCGCTGTCGAGTTCTGCCCGCAACGCACGCCAGATCCGCGACGCGATCATGGCCATGCCGGCGCCCGAGGGCGCGCCGCGCGTCGTGTTGATTGGCTATTCAAAGGGCGCTCCCGATATCCTCGAAGCGCTGGCCGCCTATCCGGAGATCCGAAGCCGCGTGGCGGCGATGGTCAGCGCAGCCGGTGCAATTGGCGGTTCGCCGCTCGCCAACGATGCCGAGCAGTACCAAGCCGATCTGCTGCGATATGTTCCGGGCGCGAACTGCACATCGGGCGATGGAGGCGCGGTCCAGAGTCTGAGGCCGGCGACCCGCAAGGTATGGCTCGCGCAGCATCCGCTCCCGGCGGGACTGCGTTATTACTCGGTCGTGACATTCCCGCAGCCGGACCGCATCTCGTCGATCCTGAAATCGAGCTACAACAAGCTCTCTCGCGTGGACTCGCGAAACGACAGTCAGGTCATCTTCTACGATCAGATCGTTCCCGGCAGCACGCTTCTCGCTTATGCCAATGCGGATCACTGGGCGCTGGCGGTACCCATTGCCCGGACCCATCCGGCGATCGGTGCGCTCTTCGTGACACAAAACGCTTACCCGCGAGAGGCGCTGGCGGAGGCTATCGTGCGGTTCGTGGAAGAGGATCTGGCAGAGCCCGGCCGGTGACGCCGTCGGTGCAACGCCCTCGTGTTGCGATGACCGATGCGTATACACAATTATTGCGCCTCAA
The DNA here is from genome assembly GCA_001319865.1 of Burkholderia sp. E7m39. Classification (GTDB taxonomy): domain Bacteria; phylum Pseudomonadota; class Gammaproteobacteria; order Burkholderiales; family Burkholderiaceae; genus Paraburkholderia; species Paraburkholderia bengalensis. The sequence goes on from BBSL01000290.1 coordinate 68,981, forward strand.
ACTCGCCCGAACCTGCAGATCGGGCCGCGTGACCGGCTGCGCGCCGGAGCCTGGCCGGCGAATCTCGCCTAAAAAACCCCGGTTGATGAGACGCCGCTGCCACCAACTTTCATGCCTCGGTTCACGAACTCCGACCTGACGCTGGCACACTTCTTTCATCGCGATTCCCGCCGATCGTAGTAACGTATCGAAAATTTGTCTTTCGCCCGGCTGGATTGAACTTGAGGCGCTTATGTCCACAGAAGCAGACATCATTTCCGATCAACAGATCGCCGCCATTGCAGATCGCATGACCGAAGAAGGCCGCCTTGTTTCCCCTGTGACCGTGTGGTCGGAGGTTCGGAGCGGTTCGATCGTCGACGTCGCGGCCGCCTTGCAGCGCTGGCGCGACGCGCGCGAGTCGCGGGCGCCCGAGACGGCCGCTCCCAAGGCTTTGCCCGGCGAGCTTGCCCAAACGCTGATCGAGATCGCCAACCGGATCTGGTCGGCGTCCCAGCAGGACGCGGAGCGCTTGCATATCGAAAGCCTGGGCGCCGCCAACCAGCAGCTCGACGTCGTGCGCCGCGAGCGGGACGAGGCCCTCGCCGAGTATCAGAAGACAGGCGAGCAGGTCGTCACGGAGCGCGAGCGGCTGAGCGTCATGCAAGACGACCTGCACGCGCTGCGCGATGCTGCCGAGCGGGACCGGGCGGAACTATCCGCCGCGAAGGCCCGCGCCGAAGCGGCCGAGTCGAGCGTCGCCGAGTTGACGCAGCGTGCGTCGGAGCAGGAAGCGAAGATTTCGACGATGGAGGCGTCGCTCGCGGACCAGCATCGCGCGAACGAATGGCTCGCCGCAACGGTCTCCGGCAAGAACGAGGAGATCGCGCGGCTTGGCCGGGATCGCGACGACGCGCGGCGCGAGATCGCGAAGCTGAGCGAAGCCTGGCAGACCAAGCTCGACGAAGCGGAGCGCCTGTCGCAAGAGGCGAGCGCCGCCGAATCTCGCGCGCAAGCCGCCACGGCGCAAGCGAGCGAAAGCGCGGCGCAGGCCGCCGCCTTCGAGGCCGAATTGAGCGAAACGCGCCGCGCGCTCGCAGCGGAGCGCGACGCGGCCGTGGCGCGCTACGAAGAGGCGGCCGATCAGCGGGAAGAACTGCAGCGCGTCGCGCGCGAACTCGACGAAGCGCGCGCGCAAATCGATGCGGCAAACCAGGCGCAGACGGCCGCGGCCGCCGAGCTGGCGCAAGCGGTGCACGATGCAGCCGCTTCGACACAACGGGCGGAAGCGGCCGAGCAGCGCGCGGTGCAGGCGGAGCAGGGGCTAGCGCTGGAACGCGAAGCAACCGCTGCGCAAAGCGACGAGTTGCAGCGCGTCAGACGCGAACTGGACGAAGCCGGCTCTCAGGTGAAGGCGTTGACGGAAGCGCAGGCCGCCGCAAGCGCCGAACTGGCGCGCGTCGCGCAGGAGGCGAAGCAACACGCGGACACGGCCGCGCAGCATGCCGCCCAACTGGAGCACGACCTGGCGGTGGAGCGCGAGGCGACGTCGGCGCAGGCCGACGAACTGCGCCGCGTGACGGGCGAACTGGACGATGCGCGCGCGAAGATCAATACGTTGTCGGAAGCGCAGACAACCGCGAACGCCGAACTGTCGCGCGTGACACAGGAGGCGGCGGCGGCGAACGAACGGGCCGAGGCCGCGGCACAGCGCGCCGCGCAACTGGAGCAGAGTCTCGCCACGGAACGCGCGGCGACGGCGGCACAGGGCGACGAACTGCAGCGCGCGACGAACGAACTCGCGGAAGCTCGTGCGCGAATCGACGCGCTCACTGAATCGCAAGCGGCCGCGAGCGCCGAACTCGCCCGCATCACGCAGGACGCGTCGGCGCAGAAGACACGCGCGGACGCCGCGCAGCAGCATGCGGCGCAACTCGAACAGGCGCTTGCGGCCGAACGCGAGGCGGCAACGGCGCGCCACGCCGAAGCGTCGGCGCAGTTCGACGAGTTGCAGCGCACCCAGCGCGAGCTTGAAGAAGCGGGCGCGCGAATCAGCGCACTGAGCGATGCACTGAACGACGCGCAGAAGGCCGCGAACGCGGAACGCGCGCGGCTGTCGCAAGAAGCATCGTCGGCAATGGAACGCGTGGCGCAACTCGAACAGCAACTCGGCGCCGAACGGGATGCGGCGGCGGCGCGCGCTAACGAGGCATCGGCGCAATCGGCGGAATTGCAGCGCGTCACGAGCGAACTCGAAGCGGCGCGCGCACAAATGCGCACGCTGGACGATGCGCACAAAACGGCGAGCGCGGAACTGACGCGGCTCGCGCAGGAGGCATCGGCAGCGAAAGAGCGTGCCGATGCCGCCGAACATCGCGCGGCAGAACTGGAACACAGCCTCGCCACCGAGCGCGAAGCGGTAGCCGCGCGCGATCACGAGGCATCGGCGCAACTTGCTGAGTTGCAGCGTGTATCGAACGAACTCGACGCCGCGCGCGCGCAAGTCGGCGCGCTGAACGAGGCGCAATCGTCGGCGAGCGCGGAACTGGCGCGCGTCACGCAGGACGTGTCGGCGGCGACGGATCGCGCGCAGGCCGCCGAGCAGCGCGCGGCGCAACTCGAGCAACATGCCGCGCAACAGGAGCAAAGTCTCGCGGCCGAGCGGGAAGCCGCCGCGGCGCAGCACGAGCAGGTGCAACGCGTTACGCAAGAACTCGACGCAGCCCGCAAGCAGATCGATGCGTTCAACGACGCGCAAGCTGCGGGCAACGCCGAGCTGGCGCGCGCGACGCAGGAAGCAGCGCTTCTGAAGCAGAAGGCGGACGAAGCGGCGC
>BBSL01000291.1 GCA_001319865.1 Burkholderia sp. E7m39
TCTGAAGCAGAAGGCGGACGAAGCGGCGCAACGCGCAGCCGAACTGGAGCGCAGCCTTGCCGCTGAGCGCGAGGCGTCCACGGCGCGAAACGACAAGGCGGCGAATCAGGACGGCGAGTTGCAGCGTGTCACGCAAGAACTCGACGCAGCCCGTAAGCAGATCGATGCGCTGAACGACGCACAGGCTGCGGGCAACGCCGAGTTGGCGCGCGCGACGCAGGAAGCGCTCGCCGCAAAGGCGCGCGCCGACGAAGCGGAACGCCGCGCGCAAGAGCTGAGCGAAAGCCTGGCGCAACGGGCGCGCGCGCATGCATCGTCGAAAGAAGGGCAGCCGGATGCGACCGACGTCGCGGAGGAAATCGCGGCGATGCAACGCCAGCTCGCCGCGCAGTCCAAGGCGCACACGAAGGCCTACAACGAGCTTCGCGCGAACGCCGAGCAATGGGTGACGTACGCCAAGGACATCAAGCAGCGGCTCGACCAGGCGAACGAAAAGATCCTCTTCATCGACGCGCGCAGCACGGGCGAGGCCGCACTGTTGCGCCGGCTGTCCTTCGAACTTGAGCGGCTCAAGCCCGATCACGAGCTGGTGTTCCGCGAGGCGCAGAAGAAGCTGATCGGCGCGACGATGGCGCAGCAGCTCGCGCAAAAGGGCTACAAGTACGACCCGGCGACGGCCGTCATGTCGAAGGAAGAAGGCTGACGTTTCGCAAATGACCGCGGTCCGCGTTCCTCGCCGGGAAAGCGCGGACCGCTCGCATCAGCCGATTCAAAAGGCGCCGCCGAAGCAACGCATCACTTTGCGAACAGCTGGCCGATGTCCTTGAACGCCTTGAATTCCAGCGCATTGCCGCACGGATCGAACAGGAACATCGTCGCCTGCTCGCCGACCTGCCCCTGAAAGCGGATATACGGCTCGATCACGAACTTCGTGCCGAACGACTTCAACCGTTCCGCGAGCGCCTCCCACTGATTCCATTCGAGCACCACGCCGAAGTGCGGCACGGGCACGTCGTGACCGTCGACGGGATTGCTGTGCACGCTTTCCTGCGAGGCCGTTTTCGGATGCTCATGGATTACGAGCTGGTGGCCGAAGAAGTTGAAGTCGACCCATTGCGTGCTGGAGCGGCCTTCTTCGAGACCGAACACGCGACCGTAGAAATCGCGCGCGGCGGGAAGGTCATAGACGGGAATGGCCAGATGGAAAGGGGAAAGGCTCACTGATTGCTCCATTGCATTGTGTATTTCCGTATCGACTGTGCGTGTGAATCGCGCGAGGATCACTCATGATAGGCTGCACCATTGAAAAATAGAATCAATATATAATTTCGTCACATACAAATAAAATTTATCGATGATTCGCGAGTTGAAAACGCTGATCGCCGTGGCACGCGAAGGCACGTTCGCCGCCGCCGGCAAGAAGATCGGCCTGACACAAGCGGCAGTCAGCGCGCAGATGCAGAGGCTCGAAGCGGAACTCGGCTTCGCGCTGTTCGATCGCGAAGGCCGCGCTGCACGGCTGAATGCGATGGGCCAGCAGATCCTCGTGCAGGCGCAGGAGGTGGTGCGGCTGTACGGCAACCTCAGTTCGGCGGCAGCGGATGCAGCGGCTCCCGTGCGCGTGAACATCGGCGCGATTGCGTCGGTGCAGCGCTCGCTGCTGCCCGATGCGCTGGCGCGCTTTCACGCCGCGTGCCCCGGTTGCCGCACGCGTGTGATTCCCGGTTTGTCGATGGAGCTGGTCAACATGGTCGATGCCGGCGAGATCGATATCGCCGCCATCATTCGTCCGCCGTTTTCGTTTCAGAGCGATCTGCAATGGACGCCGCTTGCGCAAGAGCCGTTCAGGCTGATCGTGCCGCGTGGCGTCAAGGGCAAAGACTGGGCCGAGCTGCTGTCGGCGCAGCCGTTCATTCGTTACGATCGGGCCTCGTTCGGCGGCAGGCTGGTGGACCGTTTTCTGCGCAGCATGCACTTCACCGTACGCGAAGTGTGCGAACTCGATGAACTCGAAGCGATCGTCAGGCTCGTCGAGAACGGCGTCGGCGTCGCGCTCGTGCCGCAAACGGCCACCTACAGGCGCTGGCCGTCGACCGTGCGCGCCGTGGATCTGGGGCATCACACGTTTCATCGCGAGATCGGACTCGTGCATCGGGCGCCGCAGCGTTTGAGCGAGCCGGTGCAGACGCTGCTGCGGCTGATCGAGGGACAGGCGAAGAAGAGACCAGCGTCGCGGGAACGATAAAGCGCGAGCGTCGGCAGGCGGGCACCGGTGCTGACGGCGATCACCCGGCGCGAGGTTAGTTATCCGGCGCGAGCTTCGCCGCGCCGGATGATCGAATGCTCAGGTCGACAGAATCGTCACCAACGCCACCGCCGAATCTCCCGCCAACTGCCCGCCGTTGTTCTCCGCCAGCGCCACGTTCGCGCCCGGCCGCTGCCGCGCGCCCGCCTTGCCGCGCAACTGCTGCGTCAGTTCGACGATCTGCGCGACGCCCGTCGCGCCGACAGGATGGCCGCGCGACAGCAGGCCGCCACTCGGATTCACCGACACGCGTCCGCCGATGTCCGTGTCGCCGGAACGGATCAGCTTCGGCGCGTCGCCGGGCGCGCACAGGCCGAGATTCTCGTAGTGAATCAGCTCGGCGGGCGCCGATGCGTCGTGCAGTTCGACCACGTGAACATCCGACGGACCGATGCCCGCTTCTTCATAAGCCGCACGCGCCGCGCGCACCGCGACGAGTTCGCCCGTTCCATCCGCTTTCGCCGACACGATCGAACTCGCGCGAATGAACACGGGGCGGATATCGCGCTTCGCCGCATAGTCTTCCGAGCAGATGAAGACGGCCGCGCCGCCGTCGCCGATCGACGAACACATGAAGAGCGTGAGCGGATCACTGACCATGCGGCTCGCGAGCACTTCGTCGATGCTGGTCTCGCTGCGGAATTGCGCGTGCGGATTCAGTGAGCCCGCGCGACGGCTCTTGACGACGACGCGCGCAAAGTCGCTCGCGTCGGCGCCCGTCTTTTCCATCCACTTGCGCGCCTTCGCCGCATAGAGATCCATGAAGAGCGAGCCCGTGCCCGTCGTCACGCCTTCGGGCAACGGCTCTTCGAGATCGACGGCCTTCGCGAATGCGCCGAACGAAACGGCCTTGTCTTCGTGCGAGAGCTTCTCGACGCCGACGACCAGCGCGGTCTCGGCCTGTCCCGACGCAACCGAAAGCCACGCGAGATGCAACGCCGAACTGCCCGACGCGCATGCGTTCTCGACGTTGAACATCGGCTTGCCGTCGAGTCCCGTATTGCGCAGCGACGACTGCGCGCGAATCATTTCCTGTCCCGTGACGACGCCCGCCGCTGCATTGCCGAAGAACACGCGATCGACGTCGTTGACGCTCACGCGCGCGTCCTTCAGCGCGAGCGACACCGATTCCTCAGCGAGCGACTTCAGATTTCGTTCGAGAAACTTGCCAAACGACGTCATGCCGACGCCGCCGATGACCACCTTGCGCATTGCTGCCTCCAGTAAAAGCACTTTCAAGACCTGCGATGACGGCACGCGAACGTTCGCTGCCCTGAGCGTCGCTTCGCCAATAGCCAACTCAATCGCGCATCCCGACCTCAATCGAGAACCTTGCCGCGCGTCTCGGGCATCCGCGCGTAGACCGTGAAGCCCACTGCGCACACGGCTGCCACGTAGACCCAGAGATACGGCGCGAGACCCGAATTCGACATCGCCGTGACGATGTAGGGCAGCGTGCCGCCAAAGAGCGCCGCCGATATCGCATACGGCAGTGCCACGCCCGTCGCGCGAACGTGTGCCGGGAACTGCTCGGCCATGACCGTCGCGCAGGTCGCCGCGAAGCCCGACGACAGCAGCATGCCGATCGTCACGATGGCGGTGGCGCTCCAGAAGTCGTTGGACAGGAAGTGCAGCGCGGGCCATGCGAACAGTGCGGAGCCGCCGGCGAACGCGAGCAGCACAGGCTTGCGGCCGATGCGGTCCGACAGCATGCCGATGAACGGAATCGCCACCAGCGACACCAGAATCGAAATCACGCTCGCGCTGAACGCGTCGTGCAACGGCAAGCCGGTGCGCAGATGCGCGAGCGTCGGAAACAGCACCAGCCACAGATAGATGCACAGATTGCCCGCCATCGCGATGCCGATCACGCGCAGCGCCGCGCGGCGATGCTCGCGCAGGATCACGAGAAACGGGTGCCGCGCGCGTTGATGCGTCGCGAGCGTTTTCTTGAACGCGTCGGTTTCGGCGACGGCGAGCCGCACCCACAGTGCGACGAAGCCGAGCAGCCCGGCGATCCCGAACGCGATGCGCCAGCCGTAGTTCGCCATGCCCGCCTGATCGATCATCGACGTGAGAATCGCGCCGATCGCGGCGGCCACCAGCACGCCCGCGTTCACGGCGAAGTGCTGCCACGAGCCTGCGAAGCCGCGCCGCGAAGGCGCCGCCGATTCGATCAGGAACGTGGATGCCGAGCCGAACTCGCCGCCCGCGGCGAAGCCCTGTACGAGGCGCGCGAGCACGAGTATCAGCGGCGCCGCGAAGCCGATCGATTCATAACCGGGACACACGGCGATGACGAGCGAGCTGCCCGCCATCAACGCGACCGACAGCGCGAGCCCGTTCTTGCGGCCATGCCGGTCCGCGTACGCGCCAAGCAGCGCGCCGCCGATCGGCCGCATCACGAAGCCGACGGCGAATACAGCAAACGCCGACAGCAGCGACACGCGTTCGTTGTGCGCGGGAAAGAAGTGCCGCGAAAACAGCGCGGCGAAGGTGGCGTAAATGATCCAGTCAGTGAATTCGACGATCGTGCCGAGCGTTGCCGCGACGATGGCCTTTCTCTGCACTTGCGTGAGCGGCGTGGCGGATTCGTGGGCAACGCCGGGAAGGATACTGTCCATGTTGTCTCCGTGTCTCTTGTGATGAACGCGCCGGTGAGCGGTGATCGGTCCGGCACATGGACGCATCGTAGGTTTCGCCAAACGCGCTGCGCAAACGACTTTTTTTGCGCACTCGATTGATTTTTTGTGCAGCGAACGCGCGTGTCGCCAGCGGCTGGGCGCGGCCGCTTTCGATTGAGCGAAAGTCAATCGAAGCCGCGAAAAATGTCGTTTGAGCGCGGCGCGCCTGGCGTCCTAGCATCGGTTGCACAGGCTTTTCATTCCACGGAGACACGTCATGGACGCTTCATCACACAACAACCCCGCCGCCGAGGTCGCCATCGTCACAGGCGCTGCGAAGGGTATCGGCTTCGGCATCGCGCAGGCGCTGGCGCGCAGCGGACGGCGCATCGCGCTGTTCGATCTCGATCGTGCCGCGCTCGATCACGCCGCGAGCGCGTTGAGCGTCGGCGGCGCCGATGTGATCGCGCTGCCTGTCGATGTCACGAACAGCGGTTCCGTCAATCAGGCCGTCGAGTCGGTGATCGCGCGCTTCGGCCGTATCGACGTGCTGGTGAACAACGCGGGCATCGTGCGCGACAAGCGCATCACGAAGATGAGCGACGACGACTGGGATGCCGTGCTCGGCGTGAATCTGAAGTCGCAGTTCCTGTGCTGCCGCGCCGTGCTCCCGCACATGAGCGCCGCGCGACATGGACGCATCGTGAACATCTCGTCGCGCGCGTGGCTGGGCGGCGCGGGACAGGCGAACTATTCGGCGGCGAAGGGCGGTGTGGTGAGCCTCACGCGCAGTCTCGCGCTCGAATGGGCGAATGCCGGCGTCACCGTCAACGCGGTCGCGCCGGGCATCGTCGATACGCCGCTGTTTCGCGCATTCGACGAAGCGCTTCAGGAGCGCCTGAAGAAGTCCGTGCCCGTGCAGCGCATCGGCACGCCGGACGACATCGCGCAAGCTGTCCTGTTCTTCTCGCAGCGCGACGCGTCGTACGTCACGGGACAGACGCTGTACGTCTGCGGCGGCCGTTCGCTGTCGTCGCCGAGCGTTTGAGGAGCACGGTCATGACGATTCACTACAACGTGACCGCGCATGTGGCGACCGTGACGCTCGATCGTCCCGAGTCGCTCAACGCGCTCGATCTCGACAGCCTCAACGCATTGCGAGCGGCGCTCGCGCAGGCACGCGACGACGACGACGTGCGCGTGATCGTGCTGACGGGCGCGGGGCAGAAATCGTTCTGCGTCGGCGCGGATCTGAAGAACACGCTGCCGCCCGCGACGAGCTTTTCTTCAGCATTCGTGCATCCCATCGACCGCGCCGCGGCAGAAGGCATCTACGTGCGCCTGATGGACCTGGGGTCGCTGCGTCTCTTCAAGCCGGTCATCGCCGCGATCAACGGATACTGCCTGGGCGGCGGACTCGAACTCGCGCTGCAGTGCGACTTGCGGATCGCGTCGCGCAATGCATCGTTCGGCTTGCCCGAGGCAGCCGTCGCGAGCATTCCCGCCGTGTGCGGCATTCAGGCGCTGCAAAAGGCCGTGCCGTCCGCGATCGCAATGAAGATGCTGCTGACAGGCAGCCGGATCGACGCGATGTACGCGGAGCGCGTGGGCTTGATCTCCGATGTCGTCGAGCCCGAAGCGCTGCTCGACGAGGCCCTCGAACTGGCGCGCACGATTGCGTCGAACGGTCCGCTCGCCGTGCAGATGATCAAGAAAATCGTCGAGACGAGCAGCAACGTGCCGCTCGCGCAGGCGCTCGAATTCACGGAGCTTGCGTGGGGCGCGATGCGCGATTCCGAAGACCGCGTGGAAGGGCGCAAGGCGTTCGCTGAGAAGCGCAAGCCGCAGTACAAGGGCCGTTGAGCGAAGCGATGCGGCGAAGTATCAGACGCCCGCTTCGCCGATTGACAGCAGCCAGTCGCGGAACGCGGCGAACTCGGGATTCGTCAGATGCTCGCGCGGATAGATCAGGTAGTACGTGAACGCGCCCAGATCGAGCACGAACGAAAAGGGCGTCACGAGCGTGCCGTCGCGCAGCTGGTCGGCGACGAGCACGCGCTGCGCGATGGCGACGCCGACACCTTGCGTCGCCGCGAAGTACGCGAGGATCGAACTCTCGTAACTCAGCCCGCTCAGCGGATTGACGCCGCGCACGCCCGCTGCGTCGAGCCATTTGGCCCAGTCCTCGCGGCGCGCAAGCGAATGAAGGAGCGGTACGTTGCGCAGCGCCTGGGGTGTCGCGTCGGCGAGATCGGGATGCGCGCGCAAGAACGCGGGGCTGCAGACGGGCACGAGTTCGTTCGGCACGAGCCGGTCGAAACCGAGTTCAGACGACGGCGCGTGCGACAGACGAATGGCGCCGTCGACATCTTCCGTATTGAAGTCGACGGCCTGCAGCGACGTCGTAAGACTCACTTCGATGTCGGGATGCTCGCGATGAAACGCGGACAGACGCGGCAGCAGCCAGTTCATCGAGAACGTCGTGTAGCCGCGAATTTTCAGCGTGCGACGGCGCCGCGCTTCCGTCAGGTTGATGGTCGCGGTGCGCATCGTTTCGAAGCCGCGCACGATGTCGGTGAGATAGCGTTCGCCGATCGGCGTCAATGCGATCGCGCGATGACCGCGCTCGAAAAGCTGCACGCCGAGTTGATCCTCGAGCAGCTTGATCTGCCGGCTGACGGCGGCGGGCGTGACGTTGAGCTCGTTTGCCGCGAGCTGCACGCTGAGCAGCCGGCCGCATACCTCGAAGGCCCGCAGCGCGTTGAGTGACGGAAGGGTTCGCATCGAAAAATGGTAGCACGCACTTCGCGCCGCGCATGCTGGGGAAGCTGCGTAGAACGGCGCGGGCAGCGTGTGTGTGCGTGTCGGCACGCTTGAGCAAAACTCAATCGAGTGCGAACGAAATGTCGTTTGTCCGCGTTTCGCTCGCGCCGTATCGTTGATTCAAAGTCAATCTGTGAGACTCAAGGAGACAACCATGCTGGACGGCGTGCGGATTCTGGCCTGGGGCACACGCGATGCGCTCAGGCTCGGCGCGGCGCTGCTCGAACGTGCGGGCGCGCAGGTCGCGTTTGCGCAGTCGCCATCGGACGGCTTCGCGTATGACGTGATCGTCGTTTCGTCGGACGTGAGTCCCGAGAGCGACAGGCGCGTCATCGCGGCACTGAAGGCTGCGGGCAAACACATCGTGTGCGACATCACGGCAACGGGCGCGCACGATTCGCGCGAGCGCATGGGCTTCTCCGATGCGCAGATCCAGGCGATCAGCGGTTTGATGGACACGACGGGCTTCGCGGCGGGCGAGCCCGTGCGCATCGGCGTGCCGTTCGCGGAGTTGTCGGCGGCACTGTATGCGTGCGCGGCGATTGCGGCCGCCGTGCGCGTCGAGCGCCTGCACGGCATCGCGCAGAACATCGACGTCACGTTGTTCGGCTGCGCGGCGAGCGCGCTCACCACGTTTCTGCCGGCGGCGTTCGCGCAACGCACGGCGGGCCGCGTCGGCAACCGCCATCCTGCCTGCGCGCCGTGGAATGCGTATCGCACGCGCGACGGCTGGGTGCTGATCTGCACGAGCACGGAAGACCAATGGCGCAAGATCAAAGGCGTGGCGGGCGTGCCGCAACTCGACGATCCGCGCTTTGCAAGCTTGCGCGGCCGCGTGCTCGACGTCGACGCACTCGATGCGTTGATCGAACGCTGGACCACCACGTTGACCACGGACCAGTGCTCGAAGCTGTGCGAAGCAATCGGCGTGGCGGCGGGGCCGATCGTGCCCGTCGCGGGGCTGTCGGGTGAGCCGAATTTCCGCCTGCGTCACACGCAGGCCGCGCAACGGATCGACGCGCAGGGCATCGATGGCGAGACCTATCGGCAGGTGCCGATATTCGGCATCTCGCGCCTGTCGAATGCGGACGAGCCGACGCCCGCTTCTTGCGCCGCGCCGCGAGCGGGCACGGACGACGAGGCGCGCGTGAGCAGCGCGGGCCCGCTCGCCGACATCAAGGTCGTCGAGATCGGCCAGTACACGACGGCGCCTCTCGTCGGCAAGCATCTCGCGGCGCTCGGCGCGCAAGTGGTGAAGGTCGAGCCGCCCGACGGCGAGGTCGCGCGCTCGTGGACGCCGGGGCAGGCGGGCACGAGCTATTTCTTCGCGCTCAACAACACCGACAAGCAGACCATCGCGCTCGATCTAAAGCAGCAAGCCGACAAAGCCTATCTGGCCGCGCTGCTCGCCGACGCGGACGTGCTGGTCGAAAACCTGCGGCCGGGCGCGCTCGCGAAGCTGGGATTCGACCGCGAATCGCTCGGCAGGATCAACCCGCGTCTGATCTACTGCTCGATTTCGGGCTTCGGCATGGCGTCCGCGTACCCTGCGCGGCCGGCGTTCGACACCGTCATTCAGGCGATGGGCGGTCTCATGGACCTGACCCAAAGCCGCGGCGAACCGGTGAAGGTCGGCGTGTCGGGCGCGGACATTCTCGGCGGGCAGGCCGCGCTGTTTGCGATCGTCGCGAGTCTCGCGTGTTCGGCCCGGCAGGAGGGCGCCTTCGTCGAAATATCGATGCAGGATGTGGCCGCGTGGTGCGCGCTGTTCGCGGCGGGCAATCGCGCGCCGGAGGGCATCGCGGTGGCGTGCATCGACGGCCATGTTTGGCTCGAAAGCGATGAAGGTTGCGCAACGGACCTGCTGGCGGCCCGCGCGAAAGCGGCGCGCTGCGGCTCGCTCACGCGGGCGGCCGCCGTCGCAGCGCTGGCGCGCGCGGGCGTGCGTGCCGTGCCCGTCGCGCGCGTCGACGAACTGGTCGAAGACGCCGATTTTCTGGCCGACGTGCTGAGTGTCGCGCGCGATGCGAACGGCGCGTTCTGGCCCATCGTCAAGGTGCCGTACCGGCTGTCGCGCACGCCTGCGCGCGTTCGCATCGTGCCGGGTGCGCCCGAGGTCGTCGTGGGCGCGGCGGCGCGCGCTTCCCGTTTCGATGCCATCGCCTAAGCTTTCAGCACGAGCACGGCGCGACTCGCGGCAGATGCGACGGAGGCAGGCAATGAAAACACCCAACGACACGGGCTTCACGGGCTCGATTCCTGAAATCTACGAGCGGGACCTGGTGCCGATGCTGTTCGAGCCGTTCGCGCAGGATCTGGCGAGCCGCGCGGCCTCCGTCCATCCGTCGAACGTCCTCGAAATCGCGGCGGGCACGGGCGCCGTCACTCGGGCCATCGCGCAGGCGCTGCCGGAGCAGGTCGAAATCGTCGCGACGGACCTCAATCAGGCGATGCTCGACTGCGCCGCGCGACGCGGCGTGAGCCGCCCGGTCAGATGGCAGCAGGCAGACGCGATGCAGCTTCCGTTCGACGATGCCGCGTTCGATCTCGTCGTCTGCCAGTTCGGCGCGATGTTCTTTCCCGACAAGGCGCGAGCCTTTGCCGAAGCGCGCCGCGTGCTTCGGCCCGGCGGCGTGCTGCTGTTCAACGTCTGGGATCGCATCGGCGAAAACGAATTCGGCGAGACGGTGTCGGCGGCGCTCGGCGAGCTGTACGTAACCGATCCCCCTCGCTTCTTGCAGCGCGTCCCGCACGGCTATTGCGACACGGGCGCCATTTCGCGCGACCTCGCCGGCGGCGGCTTCGAGGCGCCGCGCATCGAGACGGTCGCCAAACGCAGCCACGCGGCTTCCGCGGGCGTCGCGGCGCTCGCCTACTGCCAGGGAACGCCGCTGCGCGGTGAAATCGAAGCGCGCGCGGGCGCCTCGCTGGACGAGGCGACGGCCGCCTGCGCCGAAGCCTTGGTCCGGCGCTTCGGCGAGAACGCCATCGACGGGAAACTTCAAGCGCACGTGGTCGCCGTGCAACATTGAAACGACGAAATTGTGTGTATCGACCCGTGCAACGATCGGTAAAGCCTTATGTATCAAGCCCTTTGAAACGCGCAGACCGGAATTTGTTACACCTCTTACGAGCGGGGCGGGCGGCGTTACGAACGCCTTTCAGGCACGCGGTTATACTCGGCGCCGTCTCAAAAACAACGGGTCTTACAAATGTCGAAGCGAATCTTCCAGATGGTTGCCCTTGCAGCGCTCACGGCTGCGACCTCGTTGCCGGCGGTGGCAGGCGATATGAACAACGCGCTGGGCGGCCGCACTTGGCGGCGTCGCGGGCGCGGCGCTGGGCGGCGCGGTAGGCGGCAGCACGGGCGCGGTGATCGGCGGCGCGGTCGGCGGCGGCGCGGGCGGCGCGGTGACG
>BBSL01000292.1 GCA_001319865.1 Burkholderia sp. E7m39
CGGCGGCAATGTCTCGCGCTCGAACTCGTATGCCGACGACTATTCGCACGGCTACGACTACTCGCACGGCTACAAGAAGAAGCACAAGCATCGCCACTACGACTGAAGCGCGGGCTGAAGGCGGCGCGGCTTGAGCCAGCCCGAAGGGGCGCCATTGAAGACGCGCGTCGGCCGCTGCGACAAATCAACGCAGCGATTTGTCGCGAATCAAGGTCGGGATAAACGCGGTTTACGGGTACGATCGAGGGAATTCCCTCGTGTTGCAGACAATATCGTGCCCGTCGACTATCTTCGCGGCTTTGCGTCGGCCGCTCGCACCGACGCCGCCAACCGGCGCCTCGGCCTGGCGCTCGCGGGCATCGCGGGCGCGGCGAACGCCGGCGGCTTTCTGGCCATCGGCCAGTACACGTCGCACATGTCCGGTATGGTGTCGTCGCTTGCCGACGGTCTCGCACTCGGCAACATGTCGTTCGTGCTGTCGGCGGCGAGTTCGATTGTCGCGTTCGTCGCGGGCGCTGCCAGTTCGGCGATTCTGATCAACTGGGGCCGCCGGCGCGGCACGCAGAGCGTCTATGCGATGCCGCTCGTTGTGGAAGGGCTGCTGTTGCTGTGTTTCGGCATACTGGGCGCGAACCTCGAGCATCACCGTCTGCTGTTCGTGCCTGCCACCGTCACGTTGCTGTGCTACGTGATGGGCCTGCAAAACGCCATGATCACCAAGATTTCGAAAGCGGAAATCCGCACCACGCATGTGACGGGACTCGTGACGGATATCGGCATCGAAATTGGCAAGGGCCTGTACTGGAACCGGGGCGTGGGAGCGGCGGAGGCGGGCTACGTCGCCGCCGACATCCGCCGGCTTGGTCTGCTGGCTTCGCTGCTCGGCATGTTTCTCGCCGGCGGACTGGCCGGCGCGATTGCGTTCAAGCAGCTCGGGTTCGTCGCGACGGTACCGCTGGCCGCGCTCCTGCTGGTACTCGCGGCCGTGCCCGTGGCCGACGATCTGCGGAGCTATCCGCGTCGGTCGCGCTGAGCCGCGTCGATCTCAAAGACCCACCCGAAAAATCGTAGCAACACGCGGCCTGCATTCCTTTTCGACCGACGCGCGGCGAAACGCGCCAGCGGCGCGCGCTCACTTCTCCCAGAGCGTGCGGCCGAAGAACGTCAGCGTGCGGTCCCACGCAAGCTGCGACCACACCGGGTCGAATTGCGTCCCCGCGATGCGGCCGGGTCCGACGGCCGTCTCGTTGGTGAACCCGTGATGCGCGAGATAGCGATGAAACTCGACATCCACGTTTGCGTCGCGCAGCTTCGATTCCAGCGTGTCCACCGTCGCGATCGGGAAGAACGCGTCTTGCGTGGCGTAGTGGCCGAGCACGCGCGCCTTGATTTTCGATGCGTCGATGTAGTCGAGCGGCGGGAAGCCGTAGAACACCACACCTGCCGTCACCTCGGGGCTTTGACACAGCGTGAGCAGCGTCAGCGCGCCGCCCATGCAATAGCCCATCACGGCGACACGGCCCGCGCGCTGCTTCAGGTACTGCACCGCGCCGCGCAGATCTTGCGACGCGGCATCGCCGAAGTCGAGGCCATCCATCAGGTGATGTGCTTCTTCTTCTTCGACCGTCGATTTGCCGCGATACAGGTCGGGCACGAGCGCCAGATAGCCGGACTTCGCGAGGCGATCGGCGACGCCGCGAATCTGGTCGTTCAATCCCCACCATTCCTGGATGACCACCACTGCAGGCGCGCCGTCCGTTTTCTCGGGCGTGGCGAGATAGCCTTGCAGTTCCTTGCCGTCCGGGCGGCTGAAAGTGATCATGGTTCCCGTCGTCGTGTTCATGAGCGTATTCCTGTTGGAGTAGACGCAATAGGATAGCGCCGAAGCACGTCGGGTGCAGGCGCTCGCCCTTGCTGGCAATGGGCTTTCAGTCGCCGTGGCGTCGCGTGGCGTTGGATCAGGTTGAATCGGGTTGGGTCGCGTTGGAGCCTCGCGGCCGTGCCCGTTGGAATCGCCAATGAAAAAAGCGGGCGATTGCCCGCTCTCTGTACACGCGTGAAACGAATCCGCGCGATGTCTTGAAGCCGCGTTAAGCCGGCATCTTGCGGAACGATATCGCAAAGCGGTTCCACGCGTTGATGGCCGAAATCAGCAGCGTCAGATCGACCAGTTCGGGCTCGCTGAAATGCGGCTTCACGGCTTCCCACACGGCGTCGGGCACACGGTTTTCGGACACCAGCGTCAGGGCTTCCGTCCATTCGAGCGCCGCGCGTTCGCGCGCCGTGAAGAACGGCGTCTCGCGCCACACGACCACCGTCGCCAGGCGCCGCTCGGTTTCGCCGCCCTTGCGCGCATCTGTCGTGTGCATGTCGACGCAGAACGCGCAGCCGTTGATCTGCGACGCGCGCAGGCGGACCAGTTCCGTCAGCGATTTTTCGAGGTCGCTCTTGCCGATGCGCTCTTCGAGCGCGAGCATCGCCTTGATTGCGTGCGGGTTGGCTTTGTAGAAGTCGAGACGTTGTTCCATGATGGTTTCCTGTAAGTGACTGCGCAAAGGCTTACGCGACAGACAAAGATTAGGCGTTCGATTGGCCATATGAAATGGCCAATTTCAGCTAATTACAGGTAACCACTTTGGCGCAACCGTCCCGCCTTACTTGACGGCGCCGAGCGCGAGACCCTTCACCAGATAGCGCTGCAGCCACGCGAACACGACGGAAACGGGCAATGTCGCGCACAGCGTCGCCGCCATCACGAGATGCCATTCGACGACGTACTTGCCCGCCACCATATCGGTGACCTGCACGGTGAGCGTCTTGTTTTCCGGCGAGCGGATCAGCGTATAGACGACGGCGAACTCGTTCCACGCGTTGATGAACGTAAAGATCGCCGTCACGACGATGGCGGGCACGGCGAGCGGCAGGAACACCTTGAACACGGCGCGCGTGCGGCTGCACCCCTCGAGCCACGCGGATTCTTCGAGATCGCGCGGCACGGTCGCGAAGTACGACGACAGCATCCACACGGCAAACGCGATATTGAACGCCGCATACGACACGATCACGCCGATCTTCGAATCGACGAGATTGCCGTCGCCGTACGGAATCATCGCGGCGAGGCGGAACAGGCCGACCACCAGCAGAATGGGCGAGAGCATCTGCGTGACGAGCAGGAATTGACGATACAAACCGCGTCCGCGAAACGGAAAGCGCGCGAGCGCATACGCGGCGGGCAGGCTGACGGCGAGCGCCAGCGCTGTCGACAGCAGGCTGATCACGCAGCTGTTGCGCAGCGCGACGCCGAAGTTCGCCGCCGTCCACATATCGACGAAGTTTTGCCATTGCCAGTGCGCGGGCAGCCAACGCGCCGGATAAATGAACACTTCGTTCGCGGGTTTCAACGCCGTGAACAGCATCACGGCGAACGGAAACAGCACGATCACGATGAGCGGCGACAGCGCGAGCCAGCACCAGACGGTGCGCTTCATCTTGGCGTTCATGCCGGCTCTCCTTCTTTTTGCGGCTGCATGCGCAGATAGAGCATCGAGAACACGAACAGCATCACGAGCATGACGAGCGACACGGCAGCCGCCTGGCCCGGACGCCCGAGCCGGAAGCCGAGTTCGTACAGATAAGTGACGAGAATGTGCGTGCCGTTGTCGGGGCCGCCTTGGGTCATCACCCAGATGATCGGAAACGAGTTGAACACGTAGATCACGTTCAGCAGGATCGCCATGTTCACGAACGGGCGCAGCAGCGGCAGCGTCAACTGACGGAACTGCTGCCATGCGCTCGCGCCGTCGATGCGCGCCGCTTCATAAATATCGCCCGGCACCGACGACAATCCGCCGAGCAGAATCGTCACCGTGAACGGAATCGAAACAAGAATGCCGACCGCGATCTCGACGGGAAACGCGAGTTCGGGCGTCGCGAGCCAGTGGATCGGGCCGCCGATCAATCCCAGCCGCTGCAACGTCACGTTGACCATGCCGTAGTCGTCGTTGAAGGCCCAGCGCCAGACCACGGCGGTCATCGTCAGCGACACGGACCACGGCAGCATCACGATCGTGCGCGCGATGCCGCGACCGTGGAAGTCCTGGTTCAGCACCAGCGCGACGGGCACCGAAATGATCACCGTGCCGCCCACCACACAAGCGGTCCAGACGAGCGTGCGGCGCAGCGAATCGAGGAACACGGGGTCGGCGAAGACGGTGAAGAAGTTCTTCAGGCCGGTGAAATCGCGGATCGCGCCGAAGCGCGACACATCGTGCAGCGACTGGTACACGATGTTGAAGATCGGATAGCTGATGATGAACAGCGCGAGAATCAGACTCGGCGCGATCAGCCACCAGGGCGCGGCGGCGCGCGGTGCGATAGAACGGCTCATGCGTGCTCGATCGACGGATGCTTGGGCGTTGGAACTCATGAAGCCCT
Organism: Burkholderia sp. E7m39; assembly: GCA_001319865.1. GTDB lineage: Bacteria > Pseudomonadota > Gammaproteobacteria > Burkholderiales > Burkholderiaceae > Paraburkholderia > Paraburkholderia bengalensis. The sequence continues at coordinate 4,435 of BBSL01000292.1, forward strand.
CGGGGCGGAATGGGCCGGCTGCAACATCGCGCTTCGGATGGGATGAAGCGCTTATCGAAGGTGAAGCCGCATCGGCACGAGCCGACGCGGCTTCCGGTACTGCGTCAGCAGTTCATCAAGCGCTTGCGATCAGTGACCGAGCGCCTGGTTCGCCTGATTCGCGGCCTGCTTCAGCGCGTCGTCGGGCTTCGCCTTGCCGAGGTACACGGCCTGCATCGCGTTCGTCACGGCCTTCGCGGTGTCTTCCCAGCCCGTCACCGTCGGCGCGAAACGCGCTTGCGGCAGGAGCGCGATGAACGCCTTCGTGTCGGCATCGTTGAACGCCGGGTCGGTGGCTTCCGCTTTCGTCGTGGGCAGGAAGCCTTCCGTGCTCGTGAACTCGACGCGCGGTTCCTTCGTGAACAGATAGTCGAGGAACTTCCACGCGTCCTTCTTCACCTTCGAGTTCTTGAACATCACGATCGAATCGGTGACGGCATACGTCGCGCCGTTCGTGCCGACGGGCAGCGGATCGATGCCGTATTTCAGATTCGGCGCTTCCTTCTTGATCTGCTTCGCGAGGAACGGCGCGGAGATCATCATCGCGACGCGGCCCTGCTTGAAGAGGTTCTGCACGTCTTCACGGCTGTACCCGGTGACGCCCGGCTGCGTCAGGCCCTGATCGATCATCGACTTGTACAGCGTCGCCGCCTTGATGCCCGCGGGCGAATCGAAGCCGGCCTTGCCTTCCTTGTTCAGCACGTCGCCGCCGTTGGTCCACAGCGCATAGTAGTAGTACACGTCGGTTTCGATTTCCTTGCCTTGCAGGCCGAAACCGGCGACGCCCTTTGCCTTCAGCTTCTTCGACGCGTCGATCACGTCGTTCCACGTTTTCGGGCCGTTCGGATAACCGACGCTCGCGAGCAGGTCCTTGTTGTAGTACAGCGCGCGTGCCGATGCCGCGATCGGCAGGCCGTACGTCTTGCCGTTGATCTGGCCCGGCGCGAGGAACGGTGCGATGAAGCGGTTCTTGAAGCTCGCGTCCATGTAGCCGTCGAGCGGCTCGGCGACGTCGTCTTTCACGAAGTCGAGCAGCCAGCGCGTGCCGACGATAGCGAGGTCGGCGTTCGCGTTGCCCGAAATGTCCGTTTGCAGCTTCTGTTGCAGCGTGTCCCAGTTCACGTCCTCGATCTTGATCGTGGTGCCGGGATTGGCCTTCTCGAACTGGCGGGCCATTTTTTCGAAGTACGGCGCCGTCGCGTCGCTGTAATGCGCGACCGTCACACGCACCGTGTCGGCGTGCGCCGATAGGGCTAGACCTGCAAACGCGAGCGCTGCGGCGACTTTGCCGAGCGTAAGGGAAGCACGTGCATGCAACGACATTTCGTCTCTCCTGGGGTGGTCCGCCGCCGTAGCCGGCTGCTTGGGTTGAATTGTTTGAAAAAATCCTACACACGAAAAAAAATGTTGTCACGTAGGGGTGACGATATTTTTTGTTGTCCCGTTTTTTGCATAACATGCTGTAAATGATGGGCTTTTTGTGCAGTGCAGGGTTTTAGCGTTGGTGGGGGTGCTGGCGGTGCGCCGGCCCCGAAAATGCGCAATATGTAGGAAATTTACATGCCGGAACACGGCGACGCGCCCACGCGGCGCGGGGCGGCCGGCGAACGTGGAGAGGATGGACATGAAGCGTGTCGTGCTGGTGACGGGTGCATGCGGCGGGATCGGCAGCGTGCTGTGCAAGCGTTTCGTTCAGGACGGCGCGACGGTGCTCGCGCTCGACGTCGATGCCACGGCGCTCGATGCGCTGGTCGCCGATCTCGGCGCGGACCACGTGACGCCGATTGCCGTCGATCTCGGCGATGCAGATGCGGTGCGCGAACAGGTCGCGAAAGCCGTCGCGCTGCGCGGTCCCGTCGACGTGCTGGTCGCGAATGCCGGTGCAGCAGAGGGCCTGACGCTCGCCAAAACGGACGCCGCAAGCTGGCAGCGCGACGTGCATCTGAATCTGAACGGCACGTATCACACGGTCGAAGCGGTGCGCGAACAGATGATCGCGCGCCAAAGCGGCTCGATCGTGCTGATCGGCTCCGTCAACGGCATCACGGCGCTCGGCCATCCCGCGTACAGCGCGGCGAAGGCGGGTTTGATCAGCTACACGAAGGCGCTCGCGATCGAACTTGGGCGCTACGGTATCCGCGCGAACATCGTGTGTCCGGGCACGGTAAAGACGAAGGCCTGGCAGGCGCGCGTCGACAAGAATCCGCAGGTGTTCGAGAACCTGAAGAAGTGGTACCCGCTGCGCGACTTCGCGACGCCCGACGATATCGCCGATGCCGTGCTCTTTCTCGCCTCGCCGATGGCGCGCGTGATCACGGGCGTCGTGCTGCCCGTCGACGGCGGGCTGATGGCGGGCAACCGGCTGATGGCGGAAGAGCTGACGCTCGAATCGCTATAGCGCTTAAATCGCTACGCCACTTACACGCGCGAAACCGCATACGAAACGACGAGGACAGCATGGCAGCAGTGCAACTGAACGGCATCTACAAGCGTTACGGCGACACGCAGGTCGTGCACGGCATCGACCTGCACATCGACGACGGCGAGTTCGTCGTGCTGGTCGGCCCGTCGGGTTGCGGCAAGAGCACGTTGATGCGCATGGTCGCGGGCCTCGAAGAAATCAGCGGCGGCGAATTGACGATCGGCGGCACGCGCGCGAACGGCTTGCCGCCGCAGCAGCGCAATATCTCGATGGTGTTCCAGAGCTACGCGCTGTATCCGCATCTGTCCGTGTACGACAACATTGCGTTCGGGCCGCGCATCCGCAAGGAATCGCAGACGAGTTTCAAGCCGCGGATCGAGGCCGCCGCGAAGATGCTGAACCTGAGCAGCTATCTGGACCGCTTGCCGCGCGCGCTGTCGGGCGGGCAGCGTCAGCGCGTCGCGATGGGGCGCGCGGTGGTGCGCGAGCCGTCGCTGTTTTTGTTCGACGAGCCGCTGTCGAACCTCGATGCGAAGCTGCGCGTGCAGATGCGCACCGAGATCAAGGCGCTGCATCAGCGCCTGAAAAACACGGTGATTTACGTCACGCACGACCAGATCGAAGCGATGACGATGGCCGACCGCATCGTCGTGATGAACGCGGGGCGCATCGAGCAGATCGGGCGTCCGCTGGAACTGTACGACCGGCCGGCGAACCTGTTCGTCGCGAGTTTTCTCGGCTCGCCTTCGATGAACTTCGCTGAGGGCGAGGTGGTGAGCGCGGCGAACGGCGTGGCGTTGCAGCTTGCAGACAACGTGCGGATTCCGCTGCCGGGCGCGGCAGTCGCGCCCGGCGCGAAGGTCACGCTCGGCGTGCGGCCCGAGCATATCGAAGCGTCGAGCGGAGGCATTCCGATGGATGTCGAAGTGATCGAGCCGACGGGCGCGGAGACGCATCTGTACGGCAAGATCGGCGGCGCGGCGTGGTGCGTGACGATGCGGCAGCGCGCGTCGATCGAGCCGGGCCAGCGCGTAACGCTGCGCTTTCCCGAGCAGCACATACATCTGTTCGACACGGACAGCGGGCGCAGATTGGGCTGACGGCGCCACGGCGCCACGGAATCGGGCGCCGCCGATTCACCATCCATCCAAAGGAACGCACGGTGTCCGCACCGAACCTGATTCCTCATATCCGCAGCGCGCTCGAATCGCTGCGGCCCGCCGAGCGCAAGGTCGCCGACATGGTGTTGTCCGATGTCGACTTCGCGATGCGCGCGAGCATCACCGAACTCGCGCAGCGCGCGGACGTGTCCGAGCCTTCCGTCACGCGCTTTTGCCGTGCCGTCGGCGCGCACGGTCTGCGGGACTTCAAGATGCAGCTGGCGCAGAGCGTGGCGGGAGGAATGCCCTATGCGTCGACGGCCATCGCGCGCGGCGACGACACGCAGACGCTATTCGACAAGGTCGGCGAAGCGGCCGTCGAGGGCATCACGCAGGCGCGCGGCGCAATCGATCCCGTCGCGGTGAACGCGGCGCTCGCGGCGCTCGCGAGCGCGCGGCGCGTGTATTTCTTCGGCGTCGGTTCGGGCTCGGGGCTCGTCGCGCAGGACGCGGCGCTGCGGTTTCTCAGGCTCGATATCGCGGCGAGCGCATTCACGGACGCGCATTTGCAGCGGCTTTACGCGGGCCTTCTGGAACCCGGCGACGTGGCGTTCGCCATTTCGCATTCAGGCCGCAGCGTCGAAGTGAACGAGAGCATGCAGATCGCGAAAGAACGCGGCGCGACGACGATCGCGCTGACAAACGTCGGTTCGCGGCTTGCGTGGCTCGTCGATATTCCGTTGCTGCTGCGCGTGCCGAGTCCCATCGATCCGAACACGCCGGGCGTCTCGCGGCTCGTGCATCTGTGCGTGATGGATGCGCTCGCGATCGGCGTCGCGCTGCGGCTCGAACCGCACACGCTGGAGAAGATGCGGCACGCGAAGGCGCGGCTGTCGCATGAACCGGATGCGGCGTCGGAGGATGAGCCGCAATAGCCCACACCCTATCCCTCCGCATACCCAAAGCGCCGCGACAGCCGGTTCGTGGCGGCAACCAGCGTTTGCGCGGCCCCGCCGTGCGTATCGCTGTCGAAGCTGCCCGCCGTGCCCATCAACGCGATCACGAGCACGATGCTGCCCGTGTGATCGAACACAGGCGCCGCAAGCGTGCTGATGCCGGGGATCGGCTTGTTCAGCGCCGTGTCGATGCCTTGCTCGCGGATTTGCGCGAGACGCTGCGCATAGGGCGCGGCGAGTGTCGCGTCGCGCGCATCGGGAGCATCGGCAAAAATCTCGGGCGTCTGCGCGCCCGCCAGCCGCAGATGATCCTGCGCGAGCAGACCATGGCGCACGTCGTCGGCGACATGCGCGGCGAACACGCGCCCAATCGCCGTGTTCACGAGCGACATCACCGTGCCCACGCGCAGGCTCACGTGAAGCGGCCGCGCCGATTCTTCGAGTCGCACGACGGTGGGACCCAGCGGACCGAGCACGGCCATCGCGACGCTCATGTCCGTCGTCGCGGCTAGCTCGACGATGTCGGGCTCGGCCTCGCGCGTCGGCGACAGGCGCTGCAAGCCGATCAAACCGAGTTCGAGCGCGAGCGGCCCGGCTTCGAAACAGCCCGACGCGTCGCGGCCAAGCAGGCCGATTTTCTGCAGGCTCACCAGATGCGGAAACGCTTTCGCGGGCGGCATCCCCGCCGCCGCAGCCAGGTCGCGCAACGACAGCGGCTTGCCCGCCGCGACGAGTGCCGACAACAGCTCGCCCGTGCTGTCGAGCGACTGGATGCCGCGCTGCTGTTTCGCGTCGGGGCTCGCCGCCGACGCGGCCGACGCGGAATTGATTGCTTCGTTCATGTTCGATACGCCGCCATTTCAGCGCCGATTTCGCGTGCCGCGCGCTGCAACGCACGGGCAGTCGGACCATCCCAGCTCACGTCGATAGCGCCGCTCGGGCCGATCACCGTCAACGCAAGGCACAACTGGCCGCGCGCGTCGAGCACAGGCGCCGCGAGACTGCTGATGCCGGGGCTCGGCGCATCGATGCCGCGTTCGATGCCGCGCGCGCGGATCGCATCGAGCGTCGCGTCGAGCGAGGCGCGCTGCCCTGGCTCGACGAGATCGCCCGCGCCGCCCGACTGGTTCGTCCACATCGTCCGCAATGCGTCGGGCGCGAGGTACGCACAGAACACGCGTCCCGTGGATGTAGCTGGCAACGACATCACTGTGCCCACATGCAGGTTCACATGCAGCGGAAAGCCCGCATGCTCGTACCGGACGATGGTCGGCCCCTGCGGACCGGCCGCGCAGATCGCGACGCTGAAGCCGATCTCCTCGGCGAGCGCGGCGACGCGCGGCACGGCGGCGCGAAAAGCGGGCTGGTTCGCAAGCTGCATCAGGCCGAGCCGCAGCGACAGCGGCCCCGGCTCGTAGCGCCCCGACAGCTCATCGCGCTTGATGAGACCGAGCCGCGTCAGGCTCACGAGATAGGCGTGCGCCTGGCCGGGCGCAAGGTCGGCGCTTGCCGCGAGATCGGACAGTGCGAGCGGCGCGCGGGCCGTCGCCAGTGCCTGCAGCAGCCGTCCGCCCACTTCGACGCTCTGGATGCCGCGCTGCTGCTTGCCCGCGCCCGGATCGCCCTGTTTCGCCGCCTTGCTCACGTCGTCGTTCTGCCCGGAAAAAAGGTCCATGTTAAACGAACGGCGCCGCAGCCATTTCGCGCCAGGGTAAACACGAAATTAGTATATAGCAACACGTTTAGCCATTGACAAATAAAAGCGAGACACTAAGATGGAATCACGCCGGCCTCATAGTCGCCGGACATCATTCCAATCAGACAGGGCGAGCTGTCACTGCCGCGCCGGCGTGCGCGGGCTCGCGCTGGCCCCTCAATTCATGGAGACGAGCATGGCCAAGGCATTCGCATCGCAAGCCGACCTCGAAGAAAAGAAGATCACGTGGACGCAGCTGTCAGAGAACGCGTACGCCTACACGGCGGAAGGCGACCCGAACTCGGGCGTGATCGTCGGTGACGACGGCGTGCTGATCGTCGACACCACTGCGACGCCCGCGATGGCGCAAGACCTGATCGCGAAGATCCGCAGCGTCACCGACAAGCCGATCAAATACGTGGTGCTGTCGCACTATCACGCGGTGCGCGTGCTCGGCGCGTCGGCGTATTTCGCCGAGGGCGCGCAGCAGATCATCGCGAGCCGCGGCACGTACGAAATGATCGTCGAGCGCGGCGAGGCCGACATGAAATCGGAGATCGAGCGCTTTCCGCGCCTGTTTGCCGGCGTCGAAACGGTGCCGGGCCTCACGTGGCCGACGCTCGTGTTCGAGAAGGAAATCACGCTGTTCCTCGGCAAGCTCGAAGTGCGCATCGCGCATCTCGGCGCGGGTCACACGAAGGGCGACACGATCGTCTGGCTGCCCTCGCAGAAGGTGCTGTTCTCGGGCGACCTCGTCGAATACGAAGCCGCCTGCTATTGCGGCGACGCGCAACTCGAACAGTGGCCCGCGACGCTCGAGGCGCTGCGCGCATTGAACGCCGAGAAGCTCGTGCCGGGCCGCGGCCCCGCGCTGACGACGCCCGAAGACGTGCACAAGGGCCTCGATTACACGAAGGACTTCGTCACGACGCTGTTGCAAAGCGGCCGCGAAGCCGTCGCCGACAAGCTCGATCTGAAGGCCGCGATGGCGCACACGCGCAAGGCGATGGACCCGAAGTTCGGCCATGTGTTCATTTACGAGCATTGCTTGCCGTTCGACGTGTCGCGCGCGTTCGACGAAGCGAGCGGCATCGCGCATCCGCGCATCTGGACCGCGCAGCGCGACAAGGACATGTGGGCCGCGCTGCAGGCGTGACGGCACAGACGGGTTAGACGACGTAAACAGCGCCCAGAAACGCCCAGACGAGATGGACGGAGACAGCAGGATGAGCAGCATCAATTACCAGACCTTGTCGTTCGACTACCGGCGCTGCGCCGAGCAGGACGCAGCGTCGCAAGCGCAGACGCACCCGGTGATCGTGGTCGGCGCGGGGCCCGTCGGTCTCGCGACGGCGATCGATCTCGCGCAGCACGGCGTGCGCGTCGTGCTCGTCGACGACGATTGTTCGCTCGCCACAGGTTCGCGCGCGATCTGTTTTTCGAAGCGCTCGCTCGACATCTTCGACCGGCTCGGCTGCGGCGATCGCATGGTCGACAAGGGCATCAGCTGGAATGTCGGCAAGGTGTTCCTCAAGGAGGAACTCGTCTACACGTTCAACCTGCTGCCTGAAGCGGGCCATCAGCGCCCTGCGTTCATCAATCTGCAGCAGTACTACGTCGAAGGCTTTCTGCTTGAACGCGCGCAGGCGCTGCCGAATATCGACATCCGCTGGAAGAGCAAGGTGGTCGGCTTGCAGCAGCGCGGCGAGCCGCGTTCGGCAGACGCGTCCGTCACGCTGACCGTCGAAACACCCGACGGCGAGTACGCGTTGCGCGGCCGCTATGTGATCGCCGCCGACGGCTCGCGCAGCCCCATTCGCAACATCATGGGTCTCGACAGCAAAGGCCGCGTGTTCAAGGACCGTTTCCTGATCGCCGACGTGAAGATGGAAGCGGAATTTCCGAGCGAGCGCTGGTTCTGGTTCGACCCGCCGTTTCATCCGAACCAGTCGGTGCTGCTGCATCGTCAGCCCGACAACGTGTGGCGCATCGACTTCCAGCTCGGCTGGGATGCGGACCCGGTCGTCGAGAAAACGCCCGAGCGCGTGTTGCCGCGCGTGCGCGCGCTGCTCGGGCCGGACGTGAAGTTCGAACTCGAATGGGTCAGCGTCTACACGTTCTCGTGTCTGCGCATGGAGCGGTTCCGGCATGGCAACGTGCTGTTCGTCGGCGACGCGGCGCATCTGGTTTCGCCCTTCGGCGCGCGCGGTGCGAACAGCGGCTTTCAGGACGCGGAGAACGTGGCGTGGAAACTGGCGATGGTGCTGGACGGCCGTGCGTCAGATGCGCTGCTCGACAGCTATGCGAGCGAACGCGAATATGCCGCCGACGAGAACATCCTGAACTCGACGCGCTCGACTGATTTCATCACGCCCAAGTCGCCCGTCAGCCGCACGTTCCGCGATGCCGTGCTCAAGCTCGCGCGCAAGCATCCGTTTGCGCGTCAGCTGGCGAACAGCGGGCGTCTCTCGGTGCCTGCCGTGCTGCGCGACTCGGTGCTCAACACGGCCGATTGTGATCGCTTCGAAGGCAAGATGGTGCCCGGCGCGCCGTGCATGGACGCGCCCGTTTCGCTGGACGGCAAGCCTGCGTGGCTGCTGGCCCGGCTCGGTAACACCTTCACAGGCGTGCTCTTTTGCGGCAGTGACGGCATCGACGCCGCCGCGCAGCGCGCATTGCAGGCGCTGCAGGCCGGGCCCGTTCCGTTCAGGCTCGTCATCGTGGCGCCGCGCGGCGTGCGCCATGCCGCGCAAGCGCTGAATGACGCCTTCGTGCTTGAAGATACTGAAGGTCTCGCGTGGTCGCGGTATGACGCGTTGCCGGGCACCTTCTATCTGATCCGTCCGGACCAGCATGTTTGCGCGCGTTGGCGTGCCTTCGATGCCGACCGTGTCGATGAAGCGTTCGAGCGTGCGTTGTGCGTGGAAACCGTGGCCTGAAACGCACGTCGCATCGACAAGACAAAAGTTGGAGACAGCAAAGTGGCACTCATCACGCAACTCAATCTGACGCAGCCCGACGACTTCTACGAAGCGCTGATCGACATGCATCGCGACTTCGACGAGGCGCAAAGCCAGGCCGCGAACGCACAGCTGATTCTGCTGCTCGCCAATCACATCGGCGACTACGCGACGCTGATGGAAGCGATCCGCTACGCGCGCGAAGGCGTCGATCGCGACGAACCTCGCGCCGCCGACGCCCCGCGCGCCGCCGCCTGAGTTTGCCAGCGGCCCGCCACACCTGCCTGCGGGCCGCCTTCCCTGACAACACGGCGCAACAGACGCCGGACCCCAATGGGTCCGTTGGACCCGCATTGCCCGGAGATCTTTGATGAGTCAGTCAATCACGCCCGCCTATGAGCCTCGCGAGGATGCCGCCGCGCAGCATGACGACCACGCGCTGTATCGCAAGGTCACGTTGCGCATCGTGCCGTTCCTGTTTTTCTGCTACGTCATTTCGTTTCTCGACCGCATCAACATCGGCTTCGCGCAGCTGCAGATGAAGCACGACCTCGGCTTCAGCGACGCGATGTACGGACTCGGCGCGGCCGTGTTCTATATCGGCTACGTGCTGTGCGAAGTGCCGAGCAACCTGCTGCTCGCGCGATTCGGCGCGCGCCGCACCTTCACGCGGATCATGTTGCTGTGGGGCGCGGCATCCGTTTGCATGATGTTCGTGTCGCAGCCTTCGCACTTTTATCTGCTGCGCTTCATGCTAGGCGTGTTCGAAGCGGGCTTTTTTCCCGGCATCGTGCTGTATCTGACGTACTGGTATCCGGCGCAGCGGCGTGCCGTGATCCTGTCGATCTTCTTCGCGGGCGTCGCGGTCGCGGGCGTGCTGGGCGGCCTCATCTCCGGCTGGATCATGCGCGACATGGCAGGCGTGATGGGCCTGCACGGCTGGCAGTGGATGTTCGCCATCGAAGGCGCGCCCGCTGTCGTGCTCGGTCTGCTCGCGGCGTTCTGGCTCGTCGACGGGCCGCAGAGCGCGACGTGGCTCACCCAGCAGGAAAAGGCGTATCTGGCCGCGCAACGCGACGCCGAGCCGCGCCCGGCAAGTTCGCATTCGTCGCGTGCATTCATCGACGCGTTGCGCAACCCGCGCGTCTATCTGTTCGCGTTCATCTACTTTTCGCTGACGTGTGCATCGTTGACGCTGAACTTCTGGATGCCGCTGATGATCCGCGATTTCGGCGTGCGCGACGTGCTGTGGATCAGCCTCTACACGGTGATTCCCAATGCCGTCGGTGCGATCGGACTGATGCTGATTGCGCGCCATTCCGACCGTCGCGGCGAGCGGCGCAAGCACTTTGCCGCGTGCACGATAGGCGGCGGCATCGCGCTTTCGCTGCTGACGCTGCATCTGTCCAGCTTCGCCGCGATGCTCGCGATCCTGTCGGTTGCCTGCGTGCTGATCTTCGCCGCGCTGCCGATCTTCTGGACGGTGCCGTCGGGTTACCTGTCGGGCAAGGCGGCCGCGGCGGGCATCGCGCTGATCAGCAGCATCGGGATTACCAGCGGGATCGTCAGCCCGTGGGTCATCGGCATCATCAAGGCGCGCACGGGCAGCATGGACGACGCCCTGTATCTGTTGACGGGATTGCTGTTCGCGAGCGGCGGCGCACTGTTGCTCGGGGTGCCGAAGAAGCCGCGCGTGGTCGCGTGACAAACGCACGGCAGTCGAGCGTGTGGGCTCAGACCTGCACGGAAGGAATGTTTTTCATGCAGCGCAGCGCGAACATCGAACGGCTGTGCCGGATGCCGGAAATCTTGTAGAGCTTTTCGCGCAGGAAGCGTTCGTAGCCCGCGGTGCCGTCGACGGCAACCTTGATCAGATAGTCGTATTCGCCTGATACGAGGTACGCCTCGAGTACTTCGGGCAGCGTGGCGAGTTCGTCGCCGAAGCGGGCGAGTGCGTCGTCGTCGTGCCGGTCGAGCGTGACCTCGATCAGCACGACATCCGCGAAGCCCAGCTTCTGCTGATCGAGCAGCGCAACGTAGCCGCGAATATAGCCGTCGGCTTCGAGCTGCCGCGTGCGGTTCCAGCACGCGGTCGTCGACATGCCGACGATCTCGGCAAGCTCCGCGTTGGACAGGCGCGCGTTCTTCTGCAATGCGCGCATGATCGCGCGGTCCTGATTGTCGAGTGAACGGTTGCGGGCTTGCATGCGGCCTCTGAAGGAAGAATATTCGTTGAAAGGCGATTTTACCTGAAGAATCTTCCGTAATTGTCGACCGATGCACGGTACTCAGGAAGCCCTTACCGGGCAATGGCCGGTATATTCTTCACCATGCTTCCTTGCCCGCAACGACGGGCGGATTACCCTCCGCCGACGGGCGCCGCGCCATCCGCAAGACGGCGCCGGCAGGGGCGGTCAGCGGCGAAACCTACGCCGTGCGACGCGTTCACCGGTCACGGAAGCATGCATCTCTCCTCATCCTCCCTCGTTGTCCATTCCGCCGATGCATCGGCGCGCTCCGCTTTTTTGACAGCCTCGACAAACGCTTTTATTAGCAAAACAATCTATATTGCAGAAACAAGACCCGTCATCGCGCGTTCTTATCGGCTAAACCGGGCCTGGCAGTGGACTGTACCTGTTTGACTGTACCTGTCGTCACGCCGCATCGTCAGGTCATGGCGGTCCAGCAAGACGGCCATGCTTCAACCAGCAGGGGGAGCCATGTCTACGTCACCGCTTTTTGACGCGCCGCACGGCCTCGATGATTCCGTCGAACAAGCCGACTCGCGCTTGCACAACCGCGATCTCGCGCCCGTGCCGCACACGCAGCGCACATGGACGGGCTACAGCATCTTCGCGATGTGGATGTCGGACGTGCATAGCGTCGGCGGATACACGTTCGCGGCCAGTCTCTTCCTGCTCGGCATTTCAGGCTGGCAGGTGCTGATTGCGCTGACGGTCGGCATTCTCGTCGTCTACGTGCTGATGAACTGGGTCGGCAAGCCGAGCTACATGCACGGCATTCCGTTTCCCGTGATGGCGCGCGTCAGCATGGGCGTAATGGGCGCCAACCTGGCGGCCGTGATTCGCGGCGTGGTCGGCATCGTCTGGTATGGCGTGCAAACCTATTTCGCGTCCAAAGCCGTGGCGACGTTGTTGCTCTTGTTCATTCCCGCCTCAGCCGCTTTGCGCGACGTCACCATTCTCAAGCTGGATGGCCTGGGCTGGGTGAGCTTTCTCTTTATGTGGGTCTTCCAGCTAATCATTTTTCAGCGCGGCATGGAAACGATCCGCAAGTTCATCGACTTTTGCGGCCCCGCTGTCTACGTCGTGATGTTCGCGTTGATGGCGTGGATTCTTTCGCAGGCCGGACTTGGCAGTCTGAGCCTGACGCTTGGCGGCAAAACGCTAACGGGCGCGGAACAATTCGCGGGCATGGGCAACGCGGTGCTGCTCGTCGTCAGTTACTTCGCGGCGTTGCTCCTGAACTTCGGAGACTTTTCGCGCTTCGCCAAGAGCGAGCGTCAAATGAAAGTGGGCAATTTTCTCGGCTTGCCCGTCAATTTCATCGTCTTCGCGATCATCACGGTGATCGTGACATCAGGCAGCGCGACCGTGTTCGGCTCGATGATCATGGACCCCGTTGCGATCGTCGCGCATATCCAGAACAAGGTGGCCGTGGTGATCGGCAGCCTCACGTTTATCGTGGCGACAATGGGCATCAATATCGTCGCCAATTTCGTCTCGCCCGCTTACGACCTGGCGAATCTTTTTCCGAAGCACGTCGATTTCAAGCGCGGCGGGCTGATCGCTTCCATCCTCGCGGTGCTGGTTTGCCCATGGATTTTTGTCGACAGCCCTAAAGCCATAACGATTTTCGTCAGCGTGTTCGGTGCGGTGCTCGCGCCGCTTTATGGCGTGATGATGGCGGATTTCTATCTGATCAAGCGCCAGCAGGTGCAAACGGCCGAGCTCTACACGATGGCATCGACGGGCCGCTTCTACTACGACGGCGGCTGGAACAAGGTGGGCGTCGCGGCGCTCGTGCTTTCGGGCTGCATCTCCATTGGCTGGGAGTTGTGCACGCAACTGCTACACGTCTTGCCCGAAAACAACTTCGGCTGGCTGATCGGCGCCGTATCGGGCGCGCTGCTGTATGTGGTCATGATGCGGCTCGCGCGAAGAACCTGACGCGCCGCCCCGCCCTACCACGAACTTCCGCACAATCGGGTTGTGGACCGAATTAAGCGCTAGTTTGTCTTTAGAGGCCGGTCAAAGTATTCGATACTCAGGAGTCGATTCGTGACGTGCTATGGCGCGCCACGGGGTCCATACGCGCTTGCATATGGAGACCAGGCGGCCGGATCGAAAAACTCCATAACCGGAAGTCTCTTTAGAACAGGCGCGAAGATGGACCGGCTGGACGCGTTAAGGCTGTTTGTCGAAATCGCCGAAGCCGGAAGCTTTTCCGCGGCTGCGCGAAAAAACACCGTGTCGACGTCCACGGTGACGCTTGCGTTGCAAAAGCTGGAAGAAGAAGTGGGCGCGCGCCTGATTATGCGCACGACACGGCGGCTCGCTTTCACGCACGAAGGCCAGCGCTTTCTCGATGACGCGCGCCGCGTGCTGGCCGATTGGGATGCCGCCATTCTGAGCTTGCGCGAAGACGGTCCGCTCAATGGGCCGATCCGCTTGACGGCCAGCAGCGATTTCGGCCGCACGCGCGTCGTTCCTTTGCTCGACAAGTTCATGAGCCTGAATCCGCAGGTGCAGGTGTCGCTGCTGTTGACGGATGGTGTCGTCGATCTCATCGATCAGCATCTGGACCTCGCATTGCGCAACGGGCCGCTGATCGATGCGCGCCTGAAGGCGCGGCTGCTGTTGACCGGGCCGCGCGTGGTGTGCGCCGCGCCGTCCTATTGGGCGACGCATGGCAAGCCGACGCATCCGTCGCAACTGGCTTCGCACAACTGCCTGATCCTGGCGCCGCCTGATTCGCCGTTTGCCAACTGGCCGTTCGTCATCGAGGGCAAGCAGATCGTGGTGCGCGTGTCCGGCAACCGCATCGCAAGCGACGGCAGCGTGCTGCGCGAATGGGCCGTCAACGGATACGGCGTGATACTGAAGAACCGCTGGGACATTTACCACGAACTGCAATCGGGCGCACTCGAAACGGCGCTGGACCCGTTCATCGGCGAGCGGGTGGATCTCTTTGCCGTCTACGCGGGCGCCATGCCGAGCCGGCGCGTGGGCGCGCTGATTGACTTCATCGCGCACGAGCTTTCCGTCGACGATTCGCTCGAACTCCATTCGCTCGACAGCATCCGTCCAATCTAGTGCGATACGCATTGGTTAGACCTTAATGGGGCGTGAATGGCGGGCCGGTTGCACGCCTGGTAGAAAGCGGGTAGCCTAACTCCGATTGATTGTGTCGGAGTGGACTATGTCTCATATCAGTGCAGGCGTCGAATACGGACTGCATTGCCTGCTTTACCTGACGGAGGCCGCACCGGGCGGCGTGCCCGAGGCCAGCGTGCGGGATCTGGCGGAGTTGCAAGGCGTGCCCGCCGATTACGTCGCGAAACTATTTACGAAATTGCACAAGGCAGGGCTCGTCATCGCAACGGAAGGCGCGAAGGGCGGGTTCGCGCTTGCGCGGCCGGCGAGCCAGATCTCGGTGCTCGACGTCGTCACGGCAGTCGACGGCGACAAGGCGCTGTTCGAATGCCGCGAAGTGCGTACGCGCTGCGCGGTGTTCGGCGACGCCGCGCCGACATGGGCGACGAGCGGAGTGTGCTCGATCCACGCCGTGATGCAGAACGCCGAGAAGCGAATGCGCGAGGCACTTGCGTCGCAATCGCTGGAAGATCTGGCTGTGCGCATATCGGCAAAGGCGCCTCGCGCGTTCGGGCCGCAAGTCGTGAAGTGGCTAGGCGGGCGCGCGGCGGGCAGGCGGCGCGAGCGCGGCGGTTCGCCTTCCGGCGCGCGTTCGTGAACGCGAAGCCACATGGAAGATTGAAGGCCGCACGCTGCGGCCTTTTTTCTGGCAGGCGGCGCTGACTCATTCCCGTTTCCGGCTTCGCGCGGACGCTTATGCCGTCTCGGCCTCCACACTGCCCACGCGCGTGAGTTCCGATGCGGCCCAATCGGCGGCCACGTCGGCGAGTTCCGTGTGTGCACGCTTTAACGCCTCGTTGCGTGCTTCCTGATCCGAAAACTGCAGCGGCTGCGCATCGACGAATCGCGGAGCGCTGACGCCGATAAAACCAAATGCCGCCCTGAGCGCGGGCGTCAGTGCGTCCATCGACGAAAACACATTGCCAGGGCGCAAATCGGCGCCGCGCGTGGTAATGAAGAGTACCTTCTGGCGATTCAGCTGCCCGACGATGTTTCCATTTTCGTTCTTGTAGGTGATGCCGGGACGCGTCACGCTGTCAATGAACGCCTTGAATGCCGACGGCATCGACCAGTTGTACATCGGCATGGCAAAGACCAGCGCGTCGGCTTCAAGCAGACGCTTGCACAGCGCGTCAGAGGCGGCGAGGGTCGCGCGCATCTCGTTGGTGCGCTCATGTTCCTGGTGATACGTGGCAATCGCGAACGCCTCTGTGACATGCGGCGGGGTATCGACGGTGACATCGAGATAATCGACTTCGACATCGACGCCTTCGCGGCGCAGGTTCTCGATGAACTGGCGCGACAGCGCGCGGGAATTGGAACGCTCGCGCTTGGCGCTTGCATCGACGTGAAAGATCTTCATCTGGATTCTCCGTAACTAGGACTGAATATGTCGTAGTTGTGAGGATAGTGAGTTTGCGAACGCCGCGCAACCGAGGGGACACTGGCGAACGCCCGTACAGAGTCCCGCGCACACAATAGTGCAGATCGCTGTGGGCATTTTGCAGCAAGGCTCGAGGGCAGTTGAAGGCCAAATGCAAGGTCGCTATGCGCAGAATGTGAGACAAAGTGTTTCGCTTGCGGTACACGCGCATGACAAGCAGTGATATCCGGCGTCGTGACAATGACATTCCGGTTGCGACGTTCTCTGAATGGTCGCGATGTGGGTGACACCGTCAATAAGAGGCGCGCGTTCCTATTCAGAGGCTGAATAGAAAAAGTCACGCGTGTGACAGTGCACGCACGTGTCCAACAAGATGCGCAGAGGAAAAAGCGCCGGAACCTCACGGCCCGTGGCGCTTAAGTTTTGTTCAGATTGCGGGCGCGCGCAGGCAGGGGCGCGTATGAAAGGTCGCGAGTTCGAAACTAGTCGAGCACGATGCCGCTTGGACACGACGGCACGGCCGACGCGAGAATCATCCGGTCGCGATTGGCAGGGAAGTAGCTTTCGCATGCGCGTGGACGGAACACCGGGTCGCCGCGTCGAATCGGCATCCCTGTCAGCACGCAAAACGAATCCATACGCGCAAGGCCGATTCGCCATACCTGATCTGCGTAGTGGCCCGAACGTGGGTCGCTCCAGCAGACGCTGAGTGTCTTTGACGATAGTTGTTCAAGGATTGAAATATGCGCCGGCGGCGGCTCGACCTCGACGGGTTCGAGCGCTTCGGGAGGCGGGCGCTTCGTCATGCGGAATTTTTCTTGGGACCGTATTGTGCTTTCCGGGTCGATTCAAGTGTATTGGGTGTGGGCATCAAGACGCCCACCAATGCGCGTCTAACGATATCTTCTTCAACCGGACGAGTCATCATTCACCTCCGTCACAGAGTTTGGCTGGCGGCACGCCCTGACGCGGCCGAGATGCTGCTGCTGACGTGAACAGTGTTGTTCGGTGTGGCTCGCAAGGCAGTTCGAACGACTTGCCTGCATGGCGCATCGGCGCGTGAATTGGTTTTGCGCCATCAACGCGCCGTGGACTCTATATTGGACGTTCAGGCGCCCATAGAGCAAGTTAAGCGTTGTTAACCGGAATGTGCAATGGGATCTTGAAGCGCTTCAGGTTGCTGAATTGCATGGATGCTGAAGAGGAGCGCCAGGCTTGCGTGGCCGCCGCCATTAACGTTGCCGCCGCCTTAAACATGTACTGCCGTTACTTCTTGTCCCATGTGACGAGATCTTTGTCGTTGTCGTCAGCGACAAAGATGGCGAGCAGTTTCGCGGGCTTCGTCTTGCTCGCGTTCTCACTGACCCTGTGACGAACGCCGGGCGCTTCCGTCCAGCTTTCGCCCGCGTGATACACCCGAGCCTCGCCGTCGTCGACCTTGCTGCGGATCTCACCTTTCAGCACGTAGCCAACGACGAAAGCCTGACCATGACGATGCGATGGCGAGACGCCACCCGGTTTGTAGTCGACGACGATGGCCGTCATGGTCTTGCCGGGCGCATTGGCAATGGGCGTCGCGAATGCCGGGCTGATCTGCTCGCGCGGACCGTCGACACCATGCGCGTGCGCCGCGTGAGGAGCGCCCAGCGCAATGCAGGCGGCTGCCGTGGATGCCAGAACGGTATGGAAAAGATTCATCTTCAACTCTCCGAAAAAATTTGGGCATGGCGTGGCGCATGAAGGCAGTACAAGTCAGAACGTCACGATTGCCTCGATGCATCACGCTGCTTTTAACTGCGACTAACTAAGTCGTAGTTGCAGAGTAACCATTTTTTAGCGGCCATGCAACGGAACGGGCAGACGCGCGATGAAACGACGCAGTCAACGTCCGGCAGCGCAAAGCGATGAAGGGGAGAGCGAGCGGTTCTGCGTATTGGTATGAAATAAGCGCCCGGCAATTCGCGCGGGCGCGCCCATTGCGCATGAGACGGTCCGGGCGCGGCGGCAAAGATCAGATCGCGGCTTTGCCGATCGAAGCGCCGCCGTCGACGAACAGCGTCTGTCCGGTGATGAACCCGGCAGGCTCGGAAAGAAAGAATTCGACACTTGCCGCCAGTTCGTCCGGCTTGCCGAAGCGCTTCATCGGTACGAGCGACAGAAAACGGCGTTCTGCTTCGCTGCCAACGGGCGTGTTCGCGCGGAACATTTCAGTTTCCGTCGGTCCCGGTGCGACCGAGTTCACGGTGATGCCGGTCTCCGCCAATTCGAGCGCCCACGTGCGCGTGAAGCTGATCATCGCGCTTTTCGCGGCGGCGTAAGCGCTGCGTTGCGCGACACCCAGCACGACGAGACTCGACAGATTGACGATGCGCCCCCAGCCCTTTTCCTTCATCTGCGGTAGCAGCGCTTGCGTCGTTTGAACGGTCGGAATCAGGTTGCTGCTGAACGTGCTGTCCAAGTCGTCGAGGTCGATCTCACCGAGCCGCGCAAGCTTGACGAAGCCGACATTGTTCACGACGCCGTCGAACGAGAAGCGCGACGTGAGTTCGCGCAGAGCCTCCGCCGTCGCGACGCGGTCGCTCAAATCGATGGAGACGAGCGTCCCCGGGAAGGTCGCGTCGCCGGTGCGGCGTGCGACACCGACCACATGATGGCCCGCTCGCGCGAGGCGTTCGGAAAGCGCACGTCCAATGCCCCGGCTCGCGCCCGTGATCAGAAAAGTACGTTGTGTCATATCGGTTCCTTCATGCCGAAAAGTGGAAGTGCGCGGTTTGCGCGCGAATGCGGATCGCCGTTCTTGCAACGAAACCGGAATGGGTGTTCTTGCTATCTTTGTCAAGCATGTCTAGAATGGGCGTCATTGACACGGTTGTCAAGAATCGCGGGCGAAACGCCTGGCAATTCGTCGTGCGTTGCACGCGCTTATGCGGAACCTTTTAATCATGTCCACCGATGCATCTCTGCTGTCGACCGTCAACGCGGGCCGAGTCGCCGTGTGGCGGCATATCTTCGCGGGCTTCGCCGCGAGCCTTGTCGGGATCGGGCTTGCGCGCTTCGCATACACGCCGCTGATTCCGCCGCTGATCCAGGCACACTGGTTTGCCGCTTCCGACGTCGTGTATCTGGGCGCGGCCAATCTCGCTGGTTATCTGCTGGGCGCGCTGCTTGGCCGTCCCGTCGCGCATCGCGTAACGAATGTCCGCACGCTGCGCGCGATGATGGTGCTGGTGACGGCGGCCTTTTTTGCATGTGCATTTCCCGTCTCCGTTGCGTGGTTCTTTTTCTGGCGGCTGCTGTCGGGCGTTGCGGGCGGCGCGATCATGGTGCTGGTTGCGGCGACTGTCCTGCCGCAGGTGCCCGCCGATCGCAAAGGCCTCGCGAGCGGCGCGATTTTTCTCGGTCTCGGTGTCGGCATCGCAGCGTCGGGCACGATCGTTCCGCTGCTGCTCAACCTTGGTTTGCGCGACACGTGGATCGGCATTGGCGTTCTCGCCACCGCATTGACGCTTGCTACATGGCGCGGCTGGCCGCACGCTGCGAAGCCGCAAGCACCAGCGGCGCATGCGGCCCCGGCCGTGCGCGCACGCAGTGCGTCGACAGTGCGTGTGCTGTATGTCGAATACGCACTCATGGCGCTTGGCCTCGTTCCTACGATGGTCTTTCTCGTCGACTTCATTGCGCGCGGACTCGGCGCGGGCGCGCACGTCGGCGCTGCGTACTGGATTCTTTATGGCGTCGGTGCGATTTTCGGCGCACCCGTTTATGGCCTCATTGCCGATCGATTCGGCGGGCGCTTCGCGATACGCGCGTTGTCGTCGTTGCAGGTGCTGGTTGTCGCCGCATTTGCGATGTCGGGCAATCACGTTGTGATCGGCGTGTTGACGCTTGTGATCGGCAGCTTTCCGCCTGGCATCGTGCCGATGATGCTCGCGCGCGTGCATGAAGTCGTACCGCACGATCACGCGAAGCAGCACGCGGTCTGGAGCCGCGTGACGACGACCTTCGCCGCATGTCAGGCGATTGCAGGCTATTCGTATTCCGCGCTCTTCAATTCGAGTGGCGGAAACTACCGCCTGCTCTTCGTTATCGCTGCGGGCGCACTCGCGCTCGTCGTGATCGCCGACTGCGTGGGGCCGTGGCTGGCACAAGAACGGGAAGCGCAACGGGAGACGAAGAACGGATAGTGTGTGCTCACGTGCTGGTCAAAGGTGCCGCTCCTCTGCATTGAAAAGCGCAATTGACGGAATCGTTTAACGAGGATGACGCGCCGCGTTGCAATGCGCGTTAACAAGGATTAACTACCACTCGCGCGCCCGGCGATCGACAATGCTGATATTCAGTTTTGCATGACGCCCTCATGCAGCTATCGACGCGGAGGTGTCGAACGTGAAGGCCGAAGCGGACCCTTCATTCCGGAACGCCATGCGCGATGCAGACTCGCAGCGCGCGCACGGTACGTCGCGGCCGCAGGTGCAACGGGCCGCCGTGCAGCTCGCGATGACGCCACGTGTTCTGATTCTCGGCGTATGCGGATGGTCGCTGATCGAAATTCCCGCGGAGTTCGATCCAGCGGCGGGCGAGATGGGCATTGCGGCGCTCACGCTGGCGAAGCTGGCATGGACCGTGATCGGCATCGCGGCCGTGCGCGGAATGAGGCGCGCGCAGTGGATCTTTTCGTTTCTGTGTGGCTTGAGCCTGGTTGCGATCGTGCCCGCGTTGCCTGTCGAGCTGAGTGAGTCGGCATCCATCTTCACGCAGTCGCTGATCGAATGTGTGCTCAAGGCGGGCGCCCTGCTCGCGTTGTGCCTTCCGCGCGTTGCACGTCCCGCCGCGATGCAAACCGTCTCGTGGGATGACGACGACAGCCAAATCCAGAAGCCTTGAAACCGCCGCGCTAGCGCCGCTATACGGTTAGCGGGCGCTTGAACAGATCGCGCGCAATCGAACAGAACAGATCGGTGGTCGGGCTCTGGTCCTGTAGGCGTCGGCTCATGATGATGGGCGACGACACGTTCGTTTCGTCGATCGACCGGTACGTCACGCCGCGCGCTCTCAACCCCCTGACGCTTTCCGGCACGAGACATACGCCCACCTGCGCGGCGACGAGTCCCAGTGCCGTTTGCAGTTCGCGCACTTCATGAATCGCGGCCGGCTCGACGGCATGATCGCGAAAGGCCGACAGCTGCTGATCGGCATAGCTGGGACGCGGCGTAGACGGGTAGATGATGAGCGTCTCTTTCGACAACGCTTCGAGCGTCAGCTGGCTCGCATCGGCGAGCGCATGGCCCGCAGGCAACGCCGCGATCAACGGCTCCTCGACAAGCACTTCGCGCGCGAGCTGCGATTCGTCGAAACGCAGCCGTCCAAAACCGACATCGATACGGCCGCCCTTGAGCGCACTGAGTTGCTCGATCGTGAACATCTCGATCAGCGAAATCTGGATCAGCGGTGCCGCCTCTCTGAACGCGCGGATCACGTCGGGCAGCGGGCCATATAGCGTGGAAGGCACGAAGCCGATGACGATGCGCTCCGCCAGTTGCGCGAGGCGCCGGGTGAGCGGCAGCAACTCGTCGCTTTCTTCGATCAGCCGCTTGGCCTGCGCGTAGAAAACGCGGCCGGCTTCCGTCAGCTTCAGCGGACGCGCGCCGCGTTCGAACAGCGCAAGGCCCACGCTGTCTTCGATTTGCTGGATCTGCCGCGACAGCGGCGGCTGCGTCATGTTCAGGCGCTCGGCGGCGCGGGTGAAGTTCCGTTCTTCCGCGACGGCCACGAAATAGCGAAGTTGACGCAGTTCCATCTATGCCCCGAAGGTATGGAAATAGACTCAATCGGTCTTGGACGGATTTCGCCTGCATCCCTAGTATGGGCACATCAGCAGGAGAGCCGTATGATACCAAGTCCCGTTCAGATACAAGCTGTAGAGACCATTCTCGTCGATGTTCCGACGATTCGCCCGCACCGCCTGTCGGTTGCGACGATGAATTGCCAAGCGCTCGTGCTGGTCCGCATTCAATGCGCGGACGGTATGACGGGCTGGGGCGAAGCGACCACGATCGGCGGTCTCGCTTACGGCGAGGAAAGCCCCGAGAGCATCAAAACCAATATCGACACCTATTTCGCGCCGATGCTCAAGGGCATGGACGCGACCCGTCCCGGCCAGGCCATGGCGAAGCTGCGCGAGTGCTTTCAGGGCAACCGCTTTGCGAAGTGCGCAATCGAAACGGCGCTGTTCGATGCGCAGGCGCAGCGCGTCGGCGTGCCGCTGTCGGAGCTGTTCGGCGGCCGCGTGACGGACTCCGTCGAAGTGGCGTGGACGCTCGCGAGCGGCGACACGGGCCGCGATATCGACGAGGCGCATCTGATGCTGGAAAAGAAGCGCCATCGCGTATTCAAGCTGAAGATCGGCAGCCGCGCGCCCGCCGACGATGTCGCGCATGTCGCCGCGATCAAGGCGGCTGTCGGCGATCGCGCCGAAGTGCGCGTCGACGTGAATCAGGCGTGGAGCCAGAGGGAAGCGATCTGGGCGAGCGAGCGGCTCGCGCACGCGGGCTGCAATCTGATCGAGCAGCCCATCGCCGCCGACGATCGCAATGGGCTCAAGCGCCTCACGCATCTGTCGAAGGTGCCCATCATGGCCGACGAAGCGCTGCACGGTCCCGTGGATGCATTCGACGTCGCCAGCGCGCACGCGGCCGACGTATTCGCCGTGAAGATCGCGCAATCCGGCGGTTTGACGGGCGCGGCGAGCGTGGCGGCCATTGCGCTCGCGGCGGGCGTCGATCTGTATGGCGGAACGATGCTCGAAGGCGCGGTCGGCACGATTGCTTCCGCACAGCTGTTCAGCACGTTTCGCGAACTGAAGTGGGGCACTGAACTCTTCGGACCGCTGCTTCTGACGGAAGAAATTCTGATCGAGCCTCTGCGCTACGAGAACTTCGCATTGCAGTTGCCGCAAGGACCAGGACTCGGTATTCAACTCGACCTCGACAAGATCGCGAGATTGCGCCGCGATTCGAAACACGGCGCGAGTGTAGTGAAAAGTTCGCTATGACGGTGCTGATGTAGCAGCAGCCCCGTAAAGCACATTTTGCATCGTCGTCAGTGATTGAAATGTCAGTGATTGAAATAAAAGGAGACATCCCCATGGACATCAAAACCATCGACGCCCTGTTGAACAAGATCAACGAGAGCGCCACGCACGAAGGCAACGCCCGTACGAAGCAGGTGGTCAACCGCATCATTCGCGATCTGTTCATCACGATCGACGAACTCGATGTGACGCCGAACGAATTCTGGTCGGCGTTGAATTATCTCGGCGAGGCGGGTCAAAGCGGCGAACTCGGCTTGCTGGCAGCGGGTCTCGGCTTCGAGCACTTCCTGGACGTCCGTCTCGACGAAGCGGAGAAGAAGGCAGGACTCGGGGGCGGCACGCCGCGCACGATCGAAGGTCCGCTGTATGTGGCGGGCGCGCCGGAATCGACAGGCCATGCGCGCCTCGACAACGGCAATGAGCCGGGCGAAACGCTGGTGATGCGTGGCCGCGTGTTGGGCGAAGATGGCCAGCCGCTGCGCAATGCGCTCGTCGAAGTGTGGCACGCGAACCATCTCGGCAACTACTCGCATTTCGACAAATCGCAGCCCGAGTTCAATCTGCGCCGCTCGATCCGCACCGACGAAAACGGCACATACAGCTTCCGCAGCGTGGTGCCCATCGGCTATAGCGTGCCGCCGGAAGGCAAGACGCAGCAACTGCTCGATCTGCTCGGCCGTCACGGCCATCGTCCGGCGCATATTCACTTCTTCGTGTCGGCGCCCGGCTATCGCAAGCTGACAACGCAGATCAATATCGAAGGTGATCCGTATCTGTGGGACGACTTTGCGTTCGCGACGCGAGAAGGTCTCGTGCCTGCCGTGAAGAAAGAAGAGGGCGCGGCGGGCAAGCCTTACGGTATCGACGGCAACTTCGCGCTGATCGATTTCGACTTCAGCCTCGTCAAGGAACGCAGCGACGTGCCGACGAGCGAAGTGGAACGCGTGCGTGCGTAAAGCGCTAAAAGTATGAACGCGGCTGCCATATCAGGCGGCCGTTTGCACGATCGAGCGGCAATCGACATACACGCCGCACAATCCTTAGAGAGAATCCAAATGCTTTTTCACGTGAAGATGATCGTCAAGTTGCCGCCCGACATGCCTGTCGAACGTGCCGACGAATTAAAGGCCAAAGAAAAGGCGATGGCGCAGCGTCTGCAGAAGGAAGGCATCTGGCGCCATCTTTGGCGCATTGCCGGACTGTATGCGAACTTCAGCGTATTCGATGTGGAAAGCCCGGCGCAATTGAATGATCTGCTCATGCAATTGCCGCTGTATCCGTATATGGAAATAACGGTGGATGCGATGTGCCGGCATCCGTCTTCGATTCATGAGGATGATCGCTAAGCTGTCTGGCGAAAAAAAGGAAGAGCGGTTAAAAGAACCGTCTCTTCCAAAGCACTACCAGGGTAGCCCTAACAGACAACAACAACCACTACAACAAAAGCGCACTATCAGTCGAGTGCCGAAGCCGGACCGAAGAACTCGAAACGGCTCTGCTTTTCCGGCACGCCGATCGCCTTCAGATGCCGCTTCACTGCCTTCATGAACGGCTTCGGTCCAAGGAAGTACACGTCGACATCGCGGGTCGCGGGCATCCATTCGATCAGACGCGCTTCGTCGATATAGCCTTCAGCGTGATGCGCGTCGTCGTCGTGACGCGGCTTCTCGTACACATAGAAGCGCTTGAGTTGCGGATGACGGTCCGCGAGTTCGTCGATGACGTCGCGGAACGCGTGCACGCCGCCGTGACGCGTCGCGTGAATGAAGTGAATGGGGCGCGACGTCTGCAGCGCTGCGTTCAGCATCGCGAGCGTCGGCGTGATGCCGACACCGCCGCTGATCAGCACGAGCGGCTTGTCGTTATGCTCCAGCGTGAAATCGCCTGACGGTGTGAACAGATCCAGCGTCGCGCCTTCCTGTACTGAATCGTGCAGATAGTTCGAAGCCTTGCCGTTCGGCTCGCGCTTCACGCTGATCCGGTATTCGCGGCCATTCGCCGCAGCCGACAGCGAGTAGTTGCGGCGAATCTCTTCGCCGTCGACGGTGAGGCGCAGACCAATGTATTGGCCCGGCTCGAAGCTGAGCAGATCGCCGCCGTCCACGGGACGCAGATAGAACGACGTGATCTCGTCGCTTTCCTTCACCTTGCGCACGACCACGAAGGGCCGCGTGCCGCGCCAGCCGCCCGCTGCCGTTTCCTTCTCGACGTACACGTTTTCTTCAAGACCGATCAGCAAGTTCGACAACTGCCCGTACGCGGCGCCCCACGCTTCGATCACGGCGTCCGTCGCGATTTCGGCGCCGAGCACTTCGCGGATCGCACGCAGCAAACATGTGCCGACGATCGGATAATGCTCGGGCAGGATGTTGAGCGCGACATGCTTGTTGACGATCTGCGTGACGAGTCCGCCGAGCTGCTCGAGTTGATCGATATGACGCGCGTACATCAGCACGGCGTTCGCGAGTGCGCGCGGCTGGTCGCCCGACTGCTGGTGCGCCTGGTTGAACAGCGGCCGCACGCTCGGATACTCCGACAGCATGGTCTTGTAGAAATGCGTGGTGAGCGCTTCGCCGCCGCTTTCGAGCAGCGGAACGGTGGCCTTGACGATTGCGCGATGTTCGGCTGACAGCATGTGATGTTTTCCTCATAGTGGGTGAGTGAGTCCGCTCACGGGCGGTTTCACTTATCTCTTTTGCAGGTATTGGGCCAGCTTCGAAACATCGTAAAATCAGTGAGTTAGAAATATCAGACGTGGATATGACAAGGGTCAAATTGACTGCACATGAAGTGAGACTGACTGCATCGGAGGTGTTCGACGCGCTCATTCCGCTCGTCGAGGATCTGTCGCGCGATGTGCCGGAGCGCGAGCGCTACCGGCGTCTGCTCACGACGTTGCGCAAGCTTTTCCCCGGCGATGCAGCCGCCCTGTTGCGTCTGGACGACGACACGCTCGTGCCGCTCGCGATCGACGGCCTGAGCAGCGACACACTGGGCCGCCGCTTTCGCGTGAGCGATCATCCGCGTTTCGAAGCGCTGCTCTCGCGCGAGGCGCCCACGCGCTTTCCCGCCGACTCCGACTTGCCCGACCCGTACGACGGCCTCGTGCAGGGCGTGAGCGGTCATCTCGAAGTGCACGATTGCCTCGGCTGTCCGCTGCTGATCGGCGGCAGGCCGTGGGGTTTGCTGACGCTCGATTCGCTCGATCCCGCGCGCTTCGACAGCGTCGACATGCATACGCTGCAGGCGTTTCTGAGCCTCGCGGCGGCGACGGTGAGTGTCGCGGAGCGCATCGATACGCTCGAGCGCAACACGGAAGAAGAGCGCCAGCGCGCCGAGGCGTATCGCCAGGCGAGCGGGCAGGGCAACCGCGAACTCATCGGCAGCAGCACGGCACATCAGCAGCTGGTCAACGAAATCCGCGTCGTTGCGAATAGCGATCTGACCGTGCTCATCACGGGCGAGACGGGCGTGGGCAAGGAGTTGGTCGCGAATGCGATCCACGGCGGCTCGCCGCGCGCGAACAAGCCGATGATCAGCCTGAACTGCGCGGCGCTGCCGGATACGCTGGTCGAAAGCGAACTGTTCGGACACGTGCGCGGCGCGTTCTCGGGCGCTTCGTCGGACCGGCGCGGCAAGTTCGAACTCGCCGACGGCGGCACGCTGTTTCTCGACGAGGTCGGCGAGTTGCCGCTCGGCGTGCAGGCCAAGCTGCTGCGCGTGCTGCAGAACGGGCAATTGCAGCGTATCGGTTCGGATAGCGAGCACAAGGTCGACGTTCGGCTCATCGCCGCGACCAATCGCGATCTCGCCGAAGAAGTGCGCGAAGGGCGTTTTCGTGCCGACCTGTATCACCGGCTGAGCGTCTATCCACTGCGCGTGCCGCCGCTGCGCGAGCGCGGACGCGACGTGCTGCTGCTCGCCGGCTACTTTCTCGAAGAGAATCGCGCGCGGCTCGGGCTGCTCAGCATCCGGCTCGGACACGACGCGCAGGCGGCGCTGCTGTCCTATAGCTGGCCGGGCAACGTGCGCGAACTGGAGCATATGATTGGCCGCAGTGCGTTCAAGGCGCTGTCGCGTCACCGCGAGCGGCCGCGCATTCTCACGCTGACGGCGGCGGACCTCGGGATATCGGCGAGCCACGGTGCCGATTTGCCGCAGCAGGCGGCGAGCGCGAACGCGGCGAACGGAACCGATAACGCGACCGGGAACGGGACCGGTAACGGAACGGATTTCCGCAGCGCCGTGACGGCATTCGAACGAACGCTCGTCAGCGATGCGCTGGAGCGCAACAACCAGAATTGGGCCGCCGTCGCCCGTTCGCTGGGCATGGATCGTGCGAATCTGAACCGGCTCGCGAAGCGCCTCGGGTTGAAATAAGCGCTGAATGGGCGGGCCGCCCGGATCTGATTTGGTAGTATCTGATTTGTCAGTCAGATTGCCGATCGCTCAGGAGATTTCGCGTGCGTCACTACACCAAAGACAATTTCAGGCTCACGGAAAGCGTCGGCTTCCAGCTCGTGAAGGCGCGCAATCTGATCGTGACGGAGATGGATGCGGCGCTGAAGGACCTCGACATCTCCAGCCAGCAAATGGGCATCCTGCTGACGCTCCGGCAGAAAATGGCGTCGACACCGTTCGAATTGTCGAAAATTCTCGGCATCGACACGGGCCTGATGACGCGCATGCTCGACAAGCTCGAAATGAAAGGACTGGTGGTGCGTTCGCGCGACGAGCACGACCGCCGCGTCGTCAACCTTGCGATGACGAAAGCCGGCATCGCCGTCGCCGACCGGATTCCCGACATCGCCCCCGACGTGCTCAACGCGCGTCTCAAGCACTTCACCAAAGCCGAAGTCACCGAGTTGCGCCGCCTGCTGCGCAAGTTCGCGGGCGACTGAGCTTCCGTTCGTCTCTCTTCGCTGAACCTGCGCATTATCCGACTGGAAGTAAGGGATAGTCGCAGTTAGCGCAACAATGAGTTGCAGTCGGATGCTGTTGACTGTATCTGACCTGTCAACTATTGTTCCTGCAATTAGCGAGGAGTCAGAGATGTCGCACTATTCGAAGGAAGATTTCCATTTGACGGAGAACGTGGGTTTTGCGATCAGCAAAGCGCGCAACCTCGTGATGTCGCATATGGATTCGGCGGTGAAGGGCCTGAATGTGCGGGCCCAGCACATCGGCATTTTCATGGCGCTGCTGCGGGGCCAGGACACCACACCCGCGATGCTGTCGCGCCATTTGGGCATCGATACGGGATTGATGACGCGCACGCTCGACAAGCTCGAAACGCAGGGCATGCTGACGCGCTCGCGCAACGGCGCGGACCGCCGTGTCGTGAATCTCGAACTGACGGAAACGGGCCGCGAGGTTGCGCTGCGTCTCGCCGAGATCGCGCCGGACGTGCTGAACGAACGACTGCAATGCTTTACGCGGGAAGAGTTCGTTGAACTGAGCCGTCTGCTTCGCAAGTTTCTCGCTGCCTGAGCCATTTTTTTACTCAAATATCTGATAGGTCAGACAATGTACGTTCAATCAAACGCGAGGCGCCACGCGTCTCGTGCGCTGAAAGTGGGTGTGTCGGCCATGTTCGCTGCGGTGCTGTCGGCATGTGTGAACTATGCGGGCATTCATAGCGACGCGAAGACGGCCGAGCCGCAGCAGTACGCCACCCAACAGAGCCTTCCCTCGGAGCAGGGCCACTGGCCCGCGGCGAACTGGGCCGACCAGTTCGGCGACGCGCAACTGAAGTCGCTCATCGACGAGGCCTTGAAGAGCAGCCCGACGCTCGACCAGGCGCGCGCCCGCGTCGCGTCGGCATCGGCTTTCAGCGAGACGGCGAAGGCGGGCACGATGCCGCGTGTCGACGCGAGCTATTCGCTGACGCGTCAGCAATTTTCGAGCACGGCGCTGGTGCCGCCGCCGTATGGCGGCTCCTGGCAGACGGAAAACAAGGGCTTGTTGAGCGCGTCATACGATCTCGACCTGTGGGGCAAGAACCGCGAGGCGCTGAAGGCGGCCGTTTCGCAGTTGCAGGCGAGCGAGGCCGACGCGGAAGTCGTCAAGCTGACGCTGACGACGTCGCTTGCGCGCACGTACAACCAGCTTGCGCGGCTCTATGCGCTGCGTGACATCGCGCAGGAAGAAGTCGCGCAGCGCGAGCAGATCGAGCGGATCACGGCGGGCCGCATCGCGACGGGTCTCGACACGGAAGTCGAACGCAAGACGGCGCAGGCGAATCTGGCCACGAGCCGCGCCGCGCTGAAATCGCTCGACGGGCAGATCCTGACGACCCGTTATCAACTCGCCGCGCTGATGGGCGCGGGTCCGGACCGCGGCCTGCAGATCGCGCGCCCGGCGCTCGGCACGGGCGACGAAGTGCGTCTGCCCGACAACCTGCCCGCCGATCTCGTGAGCCGCCGGCCGGACATCGTCGCCGCGCGCTGGCGCGTCGATGCGACGACGCATGACGTGAAGGAAGCGAAGGCCGAGTTCTATCCCGACATCAACCTGAGCGCCGCCATCGGCCTCGACGCATTCGGCTTCGGCCGCTTTCTGACTGCGGCGAGCCGCACGGCGTCGGTGGGCCCGGCGATCCATCTGCCCATCTTCGATGCCGGTGAGCTGCGCGCGCAACTGAAGGGCCGCTACGCCGGATTCGACTACGCCGTCGCGACGTACAACCAGACGCTCGTCACTGCGTTGAGCGAAGTCGCGACGCAGCTCGCCGACGTGCGTTCGACCGACGGCCAGCTCGTCGATGCACAGGCCGCACAGGATGCCGCGCGCAAAGCCGACCAGCTCGCGCTCGTGCAATACAAGGCCGGTCTGACGAACCAACTGACGGTATTGAACGCCGACGTCAACGCGTTGAGCGCCGATCAGGCCGTCGCGAATCTGCGCATGGACCGCCGCGATCAGCAGATCGCGCTGGCCTCCGCGCTTGGCGGCGGTTTCGTCGATACGTCAAACGAAACGCAAAACACACCCGTGGCGTCCGCCACTGCAACGCCTGCCGTCGCCGAGCAATGAGCGGCGACCTATCGACCTGCCTGGAGAAATCAAAATGAGCGAAATCAACACCCCGCAGCGCGAGACGACGCAAGCGCCGCAGACGCAGCCCGAGGCAGCGCCGAAGGGCGCCGCCGCCGTCAGCGAGCCGGACACGCGCAAGCGCAAATTGCTGCTCTCGCTGCTTGGCGCCGCGATCGTCGCGTCCGCTGCGGCGTACGGCGCGTACTACATGACCTACGCGCGCTATCACGAGTCCACCGACGACGCCTATGTCAGCGGCAATCTCGTGCAATTGACGCCGCAGGTGACGGGCACCGTCGTTGCCGTGAATGCCGACGATACGCAGATCGTGAAGGCGGGCGACCCCGTCGTGACGCTCGACAACGCCGACGCCAGGATCGCGCTCGGCAACGCCGAAGCGACACTTGGGCAGACCGTGCGGCAAGTGAGCACGCTGTACGTCAACAACGATTTCTACGCCGCGAACGTCGCGCAGAAGCAATCGGATCTGGCGCGCGCGCAAGACGATCTGCGTCGCCGGCAGGCTGTTGCCGGCACGGGGGCCGTCTCCGCCGAAGACATCGCGCATGCGCGCGACACCGTGACGGCCGCGCAGGCCGCGCTCGATGCCGCGCGGCAGCAGGCGGAAGCGAACCGCGCATTGACGGATCGCACGACGATCGAACAGCACCCGAACGTGCAGGCGGCCGCCGCGAAGGTGCGCGACGCCTACCTCGCTTACGCGCGCAATACGCTGCCTGCGCCCGTCACGGGCTACGTCGCGAAGCGTTCGGTGCAGGTCGGTC
The DNA here is from genome assembly GCA_001319865.1 of Burkholderia sp. E7m39. Classification (GTDB taxonomy): domain Bacteria; phylum Pseudomonadota; class Gammaproteobacteria; order Burkholderiales; family Burkholderiaceae; genus Paraburkholderia; species Paraburkholderia bengalensis. The sequence continues at coordinate 35,301 of BBSL01000292.1, forward strand.
AGCGCGTGTCGCCGGGTACGCCGTTGATGGCCATCGTGCCCCTCGACGGCGTGTGGGTCGATGCGAACTACAAGGAAAGCCAATTGCGCAACATGCGCATCGGTCAGCCCGTCACGCTGACGGCTGACGTGTACGGCGGCAAGGTGCAGTACCACGGCCGCGTGGTCGGCTTTTCGGCGGGCACGGGCAGCGCGTTTGCGACGCTGCCGGCGCAGAACGCGACGGGCAACTGGATCAAGGTCGTGCAGCGCCTGCCCGCGCGCATCCAGCTCGACCAGAAAGAACTCGAAGCGCATCCGCTGCGCATCGGACTGTCGATGGACGTCGACGTCGACACGCGCGACGACACCGGGCCGCAGCTCGGCGCCGCGCTGAATACGACCTACCGCACCGATGTGTTCGCGCAATACGGCGCACAGGCCGACTCCGAAATCGAGCGGATCATTGCCCAGAACATCGTGCCGACGCACCCGGCGCAAGCAGCGCAAGCAAGTAAAGCCGCATCGCCCCGGCCGATGGCCGCGCGCGAAGCAGCAGAAAAGCCTGGCCGCGCCGCACCGGCGCAACACGCCGGCTGATCGCCACGGAGGACGCGATGCATCGCGATCGCGTCCTCGCCCGTTCACGTAACTGACATGTCAGATAAACCATGAAACCCTCGACGCAACTTGCGCCGCCGCAGCCGTTCACAGGCGGCAAGCTGGTCCTCGCGACGCTCGCCGTCGCGCTCGCGACCTTCATGAACGTGCTGGATTCGTCGATTGCGAACGTCGCGATTCCGACCATCTCCGGCAACCTCGGCGTTTCCGTCGATGAAGGCACGTGGGTGATCACGCTGTTTTCCGCCGCGAACGCCGTGTCGATTCCGCTGACAGGCTGGCTCACGCAGCGCGTCGGGCAGATCAAGCTGTTCGTCGCGTCGATCGTGCTGTTCGTATTCTCGTCGTGGCTGTGCGGCATCGCGCCGAACCTGACCGTGCTGCTGGCCGCGCGCATCTTGCAGGGCGCCGTGGCCGGCCCGCTGACACCGCTTTCGCAAGCGATTCTGCTCGGCACGTATCCGAAGGAGAAGAGTTCGACGGCGCTGTCGCTGTGGGCGATGACGGCCACGGTCGGCCCGATTGCGGGTCCGGCGCTCGGCGGCTGGATCACGGATAGTTATTCGTGGTCGTGGATTTTTTACATCAACATCCCTGTCGGCCTGTTCGCTGCCGCCGTGACGTGGATGCTGTATCGCGACCGCGAATCGCCGGCGCGCAAGCTGCCCATCGACAAGATCGGCTTGCTGTCGCTGATCGTCTGGGTGGCGTCGCTGCAGATCATGCTCGACAAGGGCAAGGATCTCGACTGGTTCAACTCGTCCGTGATCTGGGTGCTCACTATCGTGGCGGTGGTCAGCTTCCTGTTCTTCCTGATCTGGGAGTTCACGGAGAAAAACCCGATCGTCGATCTCCGGCTGTTCGCGCAGCGCAATTTCCGCGGCGGCACGATCGCGATTTCGGTTGCGTACGCTGTGTTCTTCGCGAACCTGGTGATTCTGCCGCAGTGGATTCAGGGCTATCTCGGCTATCGCTCGGTGGACGCGGGGCTGGTTACGGCGCCGCTCGGCATCTTCGCCGTGCTGCTCGCGCCCGTGATGGCCAAGCTCATGCCGAAGTCCGATGCGCGCGTGCTCGCGACGCTCGCATTCATCGGCTATGCAGGCGTCTTCTTCATGCGCTCCAACTACACGACGGGCGTCGATGCATGGACGCTGATCCTGCCGACGCTGCTGCAAGGCATTCCCACCGCGCTCTTTTCGTGCCGCTGACGGCCATCATCCTGTCGGGCCTGCCCGCCCACAAGATTCCGGCTGCCGCGGGACTGTCGAACTTCGCGCGAATCTTCGCGGGCGGCGTGGGCACGTCGCTCATCACGACGGGCTGGAACAACCGCACGATCCTGCACCATGCGCAGCTCGCGGAGCAGTCGGGCGCGACGAATCCCGCCTACTCGGGCGCACTCGCCAACATTCACGCGACGCTCGGCGGCAGCATGGATCAGGCGCGAGCCTTCTTCGAGCAGTCGATGAACGCGCAGGCCGCGATGCTCGGGCTCAACGACATCTTCTGGCTGTCGTCGATGATCTTTATCGTCATTATTCCGCTGATCTGGCTGACCAAGCCGGGCAAGGGCAGCGGCGGCGGTGCAGCGGCGGGCGCGCATTGACCGCTGCGCGTTGACGGTTGAGTTAAAAGGAGAAAGGCCCCGGTTCGCATCGCGACCGGGGCCTTTCTCGTTTCTGGGCCGCATTTGACGTTTGACGTTTGACATTTGGCGCTGCGCTCCTTTCACCCGCAGCATGCAGATGAAAGCCGTCGGAACATTGAATAAGGGTAAACGTAAGGACAAATCTGGTATCGTGCGTCCCTGCGCGAAAGACGCGAGCGCACGCGACGCCGCCATCAGGGTTTGTACGAACCGGTACACCCGTCGGGCCCGACAGGCCGCAAAGCGAGGAACCATGCGGGCTCGCAGCGCCCCCGCGACAAGTCCGGCCGATCCGCCACCATTTTTCCTCGCTGGAAAGTTCAGCTCAATTGCAGCCGGATTGTCAGCCGCATCAGGATTTCTTAAGCAGAAACTGCAAAAAATCGTTTTCGGGTCGCTCCCGATGTCAACCTTTTGGGCAAATTGCCGTTGTCCATTTGTAAAGAGTTGAAACAGCGAGGCTCGGACCGTGTTCGCGTCCGGATCGCTCCGAAATCCAACCGTATTCGATGCCACAGCAACGAGACCTTCGCTGTGGCGTCAGGCAACACCCGGATTCATCCATGTCTGACCATCCCCGTTCTTCTGGTGGCCGCGCCGCCGGGCTGCTCGAGCGAGCCTGCGCCGCCGCAGGCAGCAAGCGCCTGTTGTCGCCGGCGTTGTCGCTGGGCGTCTGCGTGCTGCTGCTGGTCGTGCTCCAGCATCTGTCGCAGGCCGTCGATTACAAGTCGGTGATCCGGCATCTGCGGCATCTGACGGCAGGCGAATGGTCGGCGGCGCTCGGCGCGACGGTCCTGAGCTACATCGCGCTCGTGGGCCGCGATGCCGTGGGCCTGCGCTACGTCGGCAAGGCGGTGCCGCGCGCGGCGCTGTGGATCGGCGCGACGGCGGGCTCGGCGCTCGGCAACGCAACGGGCTTCGGCGCGCTGACGGGCGGCGCGGTGCGCGCGCGCGTCTACGCGGTCGCCGACGTGACGCCCCCGCAAATCGGCCGCATGACCGTTTTCACGAGCGTGTCGCTTGCACTCGCCCTCGTGTTGATGACGGCGCTCGGCATGGTGTGCGACGCGCCGACGCTCGCGCCCATGCTGCACAGCCCGACTGGCGCGCTGGCGTGGGGCGGCACGGCGCTGCTGACGGTGCTCGGACTCATGACGTTCGCGTGCGGCAAGAACGCGCGCGAGATTCGCACGCGCTGGAGCTGGCTGTCGTTCGACGTGCCCGCGCGCCGCGATTTCGTCGCGCAAGTGCTGCTCGCGGTGCTCGACGTCGTCGCGGCGGGGCTCGCGCTGTGGGCGCTGCTGCCGCACACGCACGTGAGCTTCGTGTCGTTCATCACGATTTACGCGGCCGCGCTGCTGCTCGGCATGATCGGCCATACGCCGGGCGGCGTGGGCGTGTTCGAGGCGGCGATGGTGTTCGCGCTCGGCGGCAGCGTGCAGACGCACTTCATGGTCGCGGCGCTGCTCGCGTATCGCGCGATCTATTTCGGCTTGCCGCTGATCGTGTCGGCGGGGTTGCTGGCCGGCTTCGAAGGGCGCGCGCTGAAGAAGCATCTGCCGCTGCATCACGCGGCGGCCGTGTCGCAGCTGGCGCCCCTGTTCCTGAGCCTCGTGACGTTCGTGGTCGGCGGGATGCTGGTGATTTCGAGCGCGACGCCCGCGTTCTGGCAGCGCATCGCGATCCTGCGCGATCTGGTTCCGCTGTGGGTGCTCGAAAGTTCGCAGATGTTGTGCAGCATGGTCGGCGTCGCGCTGCTGTTCGTCGCGCGCGGTCTGTCGCGCCGACTCGATGCGGCGTGGTGGCTCACGCTCGGCCTCGCGGTGCTGAGTCTCGCGCTGTCGCTGGCAAAGGGTCTCGCGTTTGTCGAAGCGGGCGTGCTGACGACGTTGATCGTACTGCTGGTTTCGACGCGTTCGCGCTTCAATCGCCGCTCGTCGCTGTTCGCCGAGCGCTTCACGGCGGGCTGGCTCGTGTCGGTTGCGATGGTGCTGATGCTCGCCGTCTGGGTGATGTTGTTCGCGTTCCGCGACGTGCCCTATACGCGCGACCTGTGGTGGCAATTCGCATTCGACGAACGCGCGCCGCGCGCGCTGCGCGCCACGCTCGCCGCGAGTCTCTTTGCCGCGACGTTCGCGTTCTGGCAACTGCTGCGCCCCGCTGCGGGCCGCTTCGAAAAGCCCGCCAAACAGGATCTCGACGACGCCGCGCGCATCTTCCGCGCGCAGGAGCGCAGCGACGCGGGTCTCGCGCTGATGGGCGACAAGAGCTTCCTGTTTTCCGAATCGCGCCAGGCGTTCCTGATGTACGCGAAGTACGGACGCACGTGGGCCGCGCTGCACGACCCCGTCGGTCCGCGCTGCGAATGGGCGGAACTGATCGGCAAGTTCGTCGCGCTCGCGCACGCGCACGGCGGCCGCGCGGCGTTCTATCAGGTGCGCGCGAACGCGCTGCCGCTCTATCTCGACGCCGGTCTCACGCTGATGAAGCTCGGCGAAGAAGCGCACGTGGTGCTCGACGACTTCGATCTGAAGGGCTCGCATCGCGCGCATCTGCGCTATGCGTTAAAGCGCGGCGAGCGCGACGGCTTCTCGGTCGAAGTGATCGAACCGTCGCGCGTGCGCGAGTCGATCGACACGCTGCGTGCGATCTCCGACGACTGGCTCGACAGCCGCGATGCACGCGAGAAGAGCTTCTCGGTCGCGGCCTTCACGGAAGACTATCTCGCCGCGCAATCGGTGATGCTCGTGCGCCAGGGCGACGAGCCCGTCGCGTTCGTCACGTTCATGACGACGGACATGAATACGGAGGCCACGGTGGGCGTGATGCGCCACGTGCCGCAGGCTTCGCCGTACGCGATGGAGTATCTGTTCACGCAACTCGCGCTGCATCTGAAGCAGGCGGGTTTCCGCTCGCTGAGTCTCGGCATCGCGCCGTTTTCCGGCATGTCGCCGACGCCGCTCGCGTCGCGCTGGCACCGCCTGGGCAACATCGTGTGGCGCTTCGGCGGCCGCTTCTACAACTTCCGCGGACTGCGCGCCTTCAAGAGCAAGTTCCAGCCTCATTGGGAGCCGCGCTATCTCGCTGCATCCGGTTCTGTCGGCGTGTTCTTCACGCTAGCGGACCTTTCGCTGCTGGCAGGGGGCCGGCGTTCATGACCATGCAAAAGTTTTACCGGCTCGCCGCACTGGCGAGCGTGTCGTTGTGCTCGCTCGTCGCCGTGACACCTGCGGCGCGCGCCTATGAAACCGTGTCGGGCGGCCGCTACGGCGACGTCGCGGTGACCAAGCCCGTCGGCGACGTGCGCGGCTTCGTCGTGCTGTTTTCGCGCGAAAGCGGCTGGCATCCCGCCGATCAGCAGGCCGCCGACGCGCTCGCGAAAAACGGCGCGATGGTGGTCGGCGTCGACACGGCGAAGTACGCAGCGAACCTCGCCGCGAACAAAGAGACGTGCCATCAGCTGGTCGGCGATGCCGAAGCGGTGAGCCATCAGCTCGAACGTCAGGTGCAGTCGAACCGCTATTTCATGCCGATCGTCGCGGGCACGGGACAGGGCGCGACGCTCGCGATGCAGGTGTTGAAGCAGGCGCCCGAGAATACGGTAGCGGGCGCGGTCTCCGTGGCGGCGCAGCGCGATCTCGACAAGCGCTTCAATCCTTGCCCGCCGGACCCGACGGTGACGCACGGCCCCGGCCTGCCCGGCTTTGCCGAAACGGACGCGAACGCTTCCGCCGGCACGCAGCGGATCGTCGAGCTGACGTCGCCGCATCTGCGCGCAAGCGCGATGAAGGAAGAGGACGTCTCCGACCTGCCGTTGATCGAACTGCCCGCAGCGCATCCGACGGGCCTGATGGCCATCGTCATTTCCGGCGACGGCGGCTGGCGCGACCTCGACAAGACGATTGCCGAAGAACTGCAGAAGGATGGCGTGTCCGTGATCGGCTGGGACAGCCTGCGCTACTTCTGGTCCGAGCACTCGCCGCAGCAGACGAGCCGCGATCTCGCTCGCGTGATTCAAACCTACTCGACGCGCTGGCATGCGGACCATGTCGCGCTGGTCGGTTATTCGTTCGGCGCCGACGTGATGCCGTTCGCCTACAACCGCTTGCCCGACGCCGCGCGCGCGAAGGTCGCACTGATTTCGCTGCTCGGCTTCGCGCCCGCAGCGGACTTCCAGATTCGCGTGACGGGCTGGCTCGGCATGCCCGCCAGCGACAAGGCGCTGCAGGTCAAGCCAGAGTTCGCGCGTCTGCCGCCGAAGATCGTGCAATGCTTCTACGGCGAGCACGAGGAAGACACGCTTTGCCCAACGCTGACGAAGACGGGTGTCGAAGTGATTCGTACGTCGGGCGATCATCACTTCGGGCACGACTACGTCGCGCTCGAAAAGCGCATTCTCAACGCATTGAAAAAGCAGGCGGGTGGAGCCTGACATGAGAAGCGGCGGCTGTGCATCGATACATGTACAGTCGCCGCGCCTGCGATGTCGTTGCACACGGTCGCAATGACCGCGATAGCTGTGCGTCCTTAGTGGAAAATCAGATACAGAATCACAAGGACGATAAGCGGCACACCTAGCAACCAACCGATCAGATAAGGCATCTCTTTCTCCCTGTGCGACTGCCGAGACCAAGAGGTCGTCGTGACACAGCGCTTGGCCTCTACTGATGCAAGCGATATGCCATTCGCTCCAGATTGCGCCGCAGCATCGCGGCAGACACATGCCAAACCCTTGCCACACAACGCTTTCGGCCGTTTTATCCGCGATGCGGACGAATGCGCTTTTTGCGCTCTGCGCGCTTTTTGCCGAAACCGGCATTGCGGGAATTTGCGCATCGTCGCAATCTTTTCAGTCGGAATTTCTCATTGAATCGAATGCGGCGATTTTCAAAGCGCGCACTAATATGAACGTTGACGCGAACTGATTTTTCAGTGTTTCAGTTGAGCCGCGGCTGGTGCGTTTTACTGGTGTCCACGCTGGATTCCTCTGAGAGATGCCATGCTGAAGCGTCGAACCTTTCTGCTAGGCGGTGTGGGCGCAATGGGGGCGCTGGTGATCGGGTGGTCGGCGCTGCCGCCGCGCCAGCGGCTCGTCGCGTCGGCGCCGATGCCCGTGCGTGCCGGCGAAGCGGCGCTCAACGGCTACGTGAAGATCGCGGCCGACAACACCGTCACGGTGATGATGTGCAGGGCGGAAATGGGACAAGGCGTGCATACGGGCCTCGCGATGCTCGTCGCGGAAGAACTGGATGCGAACTGGGCGGATATCCGCGTCGCCAACGCGCCCCTCGACGGCATCTATAACAACATCGAAAACGTGACGGGCGATCTGCCGTTTCGCCCCGACAACGACGGCGTCGCGAAGGAACTGGCCATCTGGTTCACGCGCAAGCTGGCGCGCGACTTCGGCACGATCATGACGGGCGGCTCGTCGACCATCAACGACTTATGGCAGCCGATGCGCGAAGCGGGCGCCTGCGCGCGGTCCATGTTGATCGCGGCGGCCGCGCAGCGCTGGGATGTGAAGCCCGCCGATTGCCGCGTCGAAAAAGGCGTCGTGCTGCACGACGCGGGACACCGCGCAACGTTCGGTCAGCTCGCGCCCGAAGCGGCGCGCCAGCCGATGCCGCGCAAGCCCGTGCTCAAAGATCCCGCCAGCTTCACGCTAATCGGCAAGCCTCTGGCGCGCATCGAGGCGGCGTCGAAAATGGACGGCAGCGCCGTGTTCGGCATCGACGTCGTGCCCGATGGCCTGCTTTACGCGAGCATCGCGATGTGCCCGACGCTGGGCGGCACCGTGCGGCGTTTCGATGGCTCGGTGGCGGCGGCGCTGCCGGGCGTGCACAAGGTCTTTGTCGTCGGCGCATTCAACGGCGGCACGGGCGGTGTCGCGGTGATCGCGGACAACATGTTCCTGGCGATGAAGGCGCTCGACGCGCTGACCATCGAGTGGAACGACGGCCCGACCAAGGGCCTGACGGACGCCGAGGTGGACAGGCGTCTGTCGCAGGCGCTCGACGAGAGCGAAGGTCACGCGTGGTACCGCCACGGCGACGTCGACGCTGCGCTGAGCCGGGCCGCGCAAACCGTCACGGCGCAATATCGCGCACCGTACCTCGCGCATGCGGCGCTCGAGCCTGTGAACTGCACGGCGCAGGTGAAGGACGGCAAGGCGATCGTGTGGGCCGCCACGCAGGTGCCCGCCGTGGCGCGCATGCATATCGCGCGTCTGCTTGGCATCGGCACCGACGATGTCGATTTGCATCAGCAGCTGATCGGCGGCGCGTTTGGCCGCAGGCTCGAAGTCGACTTCATCGCGCAGGCGGTCGCGATTGCGCGCGAGGGGCAGGGGCGTCCCGTGCAAACGCTATGGACACGTCCGCAGGACATGCGCCACGACTTCTATCGTCCCGCATGCCTGTCGCGTTTCAGGGCAGGACTCGATGCGCAAGGGCAACTGATCGCGTGGCACAACACGTCGGTGAGTCAGTCGATTGTCGCGAAGTGGCTCGCGCGCAACTACGGCATTCCCGATCTCGGCTTCAACGTCGACAAGACAATGTCCGAAGGCGCATTCGATCAGCCCTATGAAATGCCGAACGTGTGGATCGGGCAGCGGCTGATCGAATTGCCCGTGCCCGTCGGCTTCTGGCGCTCCGTTGGGCATTCGCATCAGGCGTTCTTTGTCGAGAGCTTTATCGACGAACTGGCGGTGGCCGCGCGCAAAGACCCCGTCGCGTTTCGCGCGCGTCTGCTGACGCAGCATCCACGGCATCTCGCCGTGTTGCAGAAAGTGGCGGGCATGTCGGCATGGCGTGCGCCCGCAGCGTGGTCCGACAAGGGCGTGAAGCACGCGCGAGGCGTTGCGTTGCATGAAGCATTCGGCAGCGTGGTGGCGCAGGTCGCGGACGTGTCGTTTGCAGCGCGAAATACGATCAAGGTGAATCGCGTGTATTGCGCGATCGATTGCGGCATGCCCGTGAATCCCAATCTGATCCGGCAGCAGGTGGAAGGCGGCATCGTGTTCGGCCTGTCCGCCGCGTTCAAGGAAGCCATCACACTCGACGACGGCGCCGTCGTGCAAAGTCTCTATAGCGCGTTCGACGTGGTGCGCATCGACGAATGTCCCGACATCGTCGTCGCGATCATGCCGTCGCAGGGTCATCCGCAAGGCGTCGGCGAAGCCGCTGTGCCGCCCATTGCGCCCGCGGTTGCGAATGCGCTGTTCGCGTTGACAGGTACGCGTTTTCGCAGCTTGCCGCTGCAGATGCCGTTGTATTCCGTGGAGGCGACATGTCCAGGCTGAACCTCAACGGCAAGACGATCGAGGTGCGCTCCGATCCCGCCACGCCGCTGCTGTGGGTCTTGCGCTGCGAACTGAAAATGACGGGGACGAAATTCGGTTGCGGCGTAGGCGTGTGCGGCGCGTGCACGGTGCATGTCGGCAAGGAGGCGAAGACGTCGTGTCAGGAAACGCTCGCGGACATCGGCGCGAGCAGCGTCACGACGATAGAAGGTCTGCAAGGGCCGCACGTGCGCGCGCTCAAGGAAGCATGGTTGCGTATCGATGTCGTGCAATGCGGCTATTGCCAGAGCGCGCAACTGATGGCCGCGAGCGCATTGATCCGGCGCAACCCGAGGCCGAGCGTCGAAGAAATCGACTGCGCGATGCACGGCATCATCTGCCGATGCGGCACCTATCCGCGTATCAGGCAGGCGATTCTCGAAGCGACGGGGCAAGTCAGGAGCAGCTGAGCCGGCCCCGCCGTGTGCGGTCTACGCGCTACTGCTGATTGCCTTTCGAATACAGCGTGAGCTTGTTGCTCACCGACGAGACGCCTTGCACGCCTTGCGTCACTTGCGTTGCCTGCGCGATCTGCGAGCCGTCCTTCACCGAACCCGTCAGGAGCACGGCGCCGCCGCGCGCCTTGACGAACACATTCGACACATCGAAGTTCTGCGCCTTGGCCAGTGCCTTGCGGACGTCGCGGGCCAGCTTCTTGTCCTCCGGCGTGGATTTCCCCTTCCACGTGCTCGCTGCCGGAGCCGACGCCATCGACATGGAATCGCTGGCTTGCGCGTAGACAGTCGATGTCAGCGCCACGCCTGCGAGTACGGCAACGAGTTGCAGGATATTGCGGGTCTTCATGATTGCTTCTCCTTGTTCGCGTCTGGAACCGCTCAGTCAAAGATAGCCAACAATCTACTTTCCACCAACGTTGCATGCGTTTTTAAGGGAAAACCCGTAGCACTCTATTATCGCGAATAGAGATAACGCTTATTCGCGCTATTGCGTTGCTCGATAAAAGCCTGGCCGGCACACTCTGACACACATCAAAAGCACGCGCATTTCAGGAGACAGACACATGCGTACTCAAGTCGGCATCATTGGCGCCGGTCCCGCCGGACTGCTTCTTTCCCATCTTCTCCACCTGCAGGGCATCGACTCCGTCGTGCTCGAATCGCGCAGCCGCGAGCAGATCGAATCGACGATCCGCGCAGGCGTGCTCGAACAGGGCACGATGGATCTGCTGACACAAACGGGCGTGGGCGAGCGCATGAAAGCCGAAGGCGCGCTGCATCACGGCTTCGAACTCGCGTTCGAGGGCAAGCGCCGGCGCATCGATCTCATGGATCTGACGGGCAAAGCGATCACCGTCTACGCGCAGCACGAAGTCATCAAGGATCTGGTGGCGGCGCGACTGGCCGCGCGCGGCGCCCTGCATTTCGACGTGTCGGACGTATCGCTGCACGATATCGACGGCACGACACCGACTATCCGCTATCGCCATCAAGGCGAAGCGCATGCGTTGCACTGCGACTTCATCATCGGATGCGACGGCTCGCAGGGCATTGCACGTCATTCGATTCCCGAAGCGCTGCGCCGCGATTATCAACGCGTCTATCCGTTCGGCTGGTTCGGCATTCTGGTCGAAGCGCCGCCTACGTCGGATGAATTGATCTACGCGCGTCATGAACGCGGCTTCGCACTCGTCAGCACGCGCTCGCACAACGTGCAGCGCATGTACTTCCAATGCGATCCGAAGGACACCGTGGACAACTGGTCGGACGATCGCATCTGGGCCGAGATGCACGCACGCGTCGATTCGGACGAAGGGCACAGGGTCGTCGAAGGCAAGATCTTCCAGAAGAACATTGTCGGCATGCGCAGTGCCGTATCGACGACGATGCAGCACGGCCGGCTTTTCCTTGCCGGCGACGCCGCGCACATCGTGCCGCCGACGGGCGCCAAAGGCCTGAATCTGGCCGTCTCCGATGTGCGCATTCTGTCCGAGGCATTGCGCGCGTTCTACAAGGAAGATCGCGACGATCTGCTGGAACGCTATAGCGAAACGGCGCTCAAGCGCATCTGGCGCGCCGAGCACTTCTCGTACTGGATGACGCGCATGATGCATCGGCTCGACGATGCATCACCGTTCGAGCAGCAACTGCAAGTCGCGGAACTGGAGCATGTGACGACCTCGCGCAGCGCGGCGATATCGATGGCCGAGAACTATGTCGGCGCGGTGCCCGTTTAAGCGACGCCGGGTGCTTCGGCTGCATTGCGCCGATAGCCGCCCGTCGCGAGCAACAGGCTGCGCGAGTACTCGTTGTCCACCTGTTGCGCGCGAATCCGTTCCACATTCAGCGCTTCGACGATCTCGCCATTGCGCATGATCGCGACGCGCGAACACAGAAAACCGACGACGGCGAGATTGTGGCTGACGAGAATCATCGTCAGATTGCGCTCCTGATGCAGGCGCTTGAGCAGGTTCAGAATTTCCGCCTGCACGGAGACGTCGAGCGCCGAAGTCGGTTCGTCGAGCAGCAGCACGCGCGGCTCGACGATCAACGCGCGCGCAATCGCGACGCGCTGCCGTTGTCCGCCAGACAGTTGATGCGGATAGCGAAAGCGAAAGGATGCATTCAGTCCCACTTCGCGCAGCGCATTGACGATGCGTGCCTCGTGCTCGCCGATGCCGCTGATCCGCAACGGTTCGCGCAACGTCTGATCGACGGTGAAGCGCGGATGCAGCGAGCCATACGGGTCCTGAAACACCATTTGCACATCGCGCCGTAGCGTCTGCGCGCCTTGCTGCGCGATACGCACGGCGCCATGCGCGATCGGCGTGAGCCCGCTGAGCGCGCGCAGAATGGTCGACTTGCCCGAACCGGATTCGCCGACGAGCCCGAACACTTCGCCCTCGCCGACATGAAAACTGGCGTTGCGCACGGCATCGACGGCGCCGGCCGCCGTCCTGAAGCGCACGGTCAATGCATCGACATCGATCATGAGCAGGCTCCTTGCGCGTCGTCGAGCCATGCAGGGTCGCGCGACAACACGGGCAATTCGGCGGGCGGATCGACAAGCGGCGGATTCGCGGCGAGCAGTCCGCGCGTGTAAGGATGCTGCGCATGCACGAGGTCGCGCGCCGCGCAGGTCTCGACGACGCGTCCCGCGTACATCACCACCACGCGATCGCAGAACGACATCACGAGGGGCAGGTCGTGGCTGATGAAAATGAGGCCCGTGTGATGCTTTGCGATCATCTCGTCGAGCACGGCGAGTACTTGCATCGACACGAGCACGTCGAGCGCGCTGGTCGGTTCGTCGGCGATCAGAAGGCGCGGCCCGGTCGAGACCATCATCGCGATCATCACGCGTTGGCCCATGCCGCCCGACAGCTCATGCGCATACGAATCGGCGACGCGCTCGGGATTGCGGATATGCACGGCCTCCAGCGCCGTGATGATTTTCTCGCGCATCGCGCGGCGGCCGAGCTTCGGCTCGTGCAGCGCGAACGCCTCGCGCATCTGCTGCGCAACCGTCATCACAGGGTTCAGCGAATACTTCGGGTCTTGCAGGATCATGCCCATCTGCTGACCGCACAAACGGCGCCGCTTGTCGGCGCGCAGGGCCAGCAGATCGTTTCCGTCGAAGCGCATCGCTTTCGCCGTGCAATGCGCGGCGGGCGGCAGCAGGCCGAGCAGCGCGCGGCCCGTCAGCGATTTGCCCGAGCCCGATTCCCCGACGATGCCAAGCCGCTCGCCCCGGTTCAATGTCAACGAAAGTCCGCGCACGGCTTCGTTCATCTTGCCGTCGTGCGTGCGAAACGCGATGCGCAGATCGTCGATTTCGCACAGCGGTTGTGAAGTATCGTTCGGGCGCATGTCAATCTCCGTGGCGCGGATCGAATACGTCGCGCAGTCCGTCGCCGAGCAGATTGAACGCAAGGCTCACCAGCAGAATCGCAATGCCGGGAATCGTCGCGACCCACCACGAATCGAGCAGCACGTTGCGGCCCGAGGCCACCATGAAGCCCCATTCGGGACTTGGCGGCTGCGCGCCGAGACCCAGAAAGCCGAGACCCGCGACGGTCAGGATGATGCCCGCCATGTCGAGCGTCGCGCGCACGATCACCGACGACGAACACAACGGCACGATATAGCGCAGCAGAATGCGCAGATTCGAAGCCCCTTGTAACCGCGCGACATGGATGAAGTCGGCTTGCACGAGCCGCAGCGTTTCGGCACGCGCGAGCCGCGCATAGGCGGGCCAGGCGGTAATCGAAATCGCGATCACCGCATTGATCACGCCCGGCCCCAACGCCGCGGCGAAGGCGAGCGCGAGCACGATCTTCGGGAAGGCGAGCGCGATGTCGGTCACGCGCATCAGCACGTTGTCGACCCAGCCGCCGAAAAAACCCGCCGTCGTGCCGATCATCAGGCCGATGGGCACGACGACCACGACGACGAGTATCGCGATCGACAGCGTGATGCGCGAGCCGTCGATGATGCGCGAGAGGATGTCGCGGCCGAGCTGATCGGTGCCGAGCCAATGCGACGGCGAACCCGGCGGCAACAGGCGATCGGACAGCACCTGTCTGAGGGGATCATGCGGCGCGATCCACGGCCCGACGATCGCCACGATGACGAGCAGCACGAGAATCGCAAAACCGAACACCGATAACGGATTGCCCGCGAAGCGCCGCCAGCGCCTGTACGCGAGACCGAGGGCCGCCTGCCTGCGCGAAGCGGGCGTGTCGGTGAGCAGCCAGGCTTTCCACGTCGGACGGGGCGCGTTCATCGGCCAGTCCTGAGTCGCAGGTTCAACGGGTGGACGCACGTCGGAGATCTCCGTTGCATCAGCGCGCGCGCGGATCGAACACGCGGTAGAGCGCATCCGTCAGCAGGTTCAACGCGATGAAAGTGATGCCGATCACGAGCGTGCTGCCAAGCACGGCGTTCATGTCGGCGTTGAGCAATGCGCCCGTCAGATACGAGCCGATGCCAGGCCATGCGAATACGATCTCCGTCAGCACCGATCCTTCCAGCAGAAAGCTGTACGACAACGCGATCACCGTGAGCAACGGCACCGCGATATTGCCGAATGCGTGCACCCAAACCACGCGCCGCTCGGGCAAGCCCTTCGCGCGCGCGGTGGTGATGTACTCCTGGTTCAGCTGTTCGAGCATGAACGAGCGCGTCATCCGGCTCAGATACGCCACCGAGTAATAGCCGAGTATCGCGGCGGGCAGCGCGATATGCGAGAGCGCGTTGAAGAACACATCCCATTCGCCTGCAAGTAGCGAGTCGATCAGCAGGCTGCCCGTGTGCGTATCGACCATGCCGTCGAATACAGGATCGAGCCGCCCCGGCCCCGACACCCAATGCAGCTTCGCGTAAAACAGCAGTAGCCCCATCAGCCCGAGCCAGAACACGGGCACCGAACTGCCGATCAAACCGACGAACCGCGCGACATGATCGATCCAGCGATTGTGGCGCGTGGCCGCAACGACGCCGAGCGGCACGCCGATCAACACGCCGATGATCGTCGACAGCGTCGCGAGTTCGAGCGTTGCGGGGAACACGCGCCGGATGTCGTCGATGACGGGATTGGCCGTCAACAGCGACACGCCCAGATCGCCATGCAGCACCGCGCTCACGTACAGATAGAACTGCTCGGCGAGCGGCTTGTCGAGGCCGAGCTGGATGCGCGCGGCCGCGTAAGCGCTCGCCGACGCGCGATCGCCGAGGATCGCGAGCACGGGATCGATGGGCACCTTGCGGCCGATCACGAAGGTCACGGCCAGCAGGCCCGTGAACGTGATCGCGAGCGTGAAGACCCAGCGCAGCACGCGCAGCGTCCAGCGCACGCTTGCGCGATGCGCGGACGCGGCGCGGATGCGGTCGATGGGAGTAGGCGTCGTGGACATGTCGCGTGGCGCGTTACTGCTTCTTCACGTGCTGGTACGACACGAGATCGTTGATCGGACCGACTTCGAGACCCGACACGCCCGGCCGCATCGCCACTTGCGACACCTGCTGGAACATGATGACGAACGGCGACTTTGCGAGCATCTCTTTCTGCATCGTCTGGTAGAGCTGCGCGCGTTTGGTCGTGGACGACTCGGCAAGCGCCGCGTTGGTCTCTTTCGTCAGATCGGGGATGTCCCACGAATTGCGCCACGCAAGCATCTTGTACGCGGACTTGTCCGAGTTATCGGGATTCCACGCATAGCCTTGCGCATTGCTGTGCGGGTCGATGTAATCCGCCGACCATTCGCCGATGTAGATATCGTGCTGACGCGCGCGATACTTCGCGAGCGTCTGCTTGTTGTCGCCGGGAATGATCTCGACCTTGATGCCGCCTTGCGCGAGATTGGCCTGAACGGCCTGCGCGATTTCGTTGTACGGGTAAGCGCTGCGAACGTCCATCGTCACGTTGAAGCCGTTCGGCAAGCCGGCTTTCGCGAGCAGCGCCTTCGCTTTCGCCACGTCCTGATGATACGGATTGCTGTTCAGCGCGCCGAGAAAGCCTTCGGGCAGGAACGTCTGATGAACCTTGAAGGTGCTCTTCGTCACGTTCTTCTGAATGCCGTCGTAGTCGATCAGCCACTTCATCGCTTCCTGCACTTCAGGCTTCGCGAGATTCGGGTTCTTCACATTGAGGCCGAGATACAGCAGCGTCGCTTGCGGCACGGAATTGACGGTGATCTTGTTGGCCTTGGTCAACGCGGCGAGATCATCGGGGCTCAGATTGCGCGCGACATCGGCATCGCCGTTTTCGAGCAGCAGGCGCTGGCTCGACGCTTCCGGCACGTGGCGCATCACGATGCGTTTCATTGCGAGCGGCATGCGATAGCCGTCGTACTTCTGCAAGATGATGCTGTCGTTGGCCGTCCACTTGACGAGCTTGTAGGCACCCGAACCCGCCTCGTTCGTGCGCAGCCATTCGTTGCCGAAGTCGTTGCCCTTCTGATGCGACATCAGGAGCGTCTTGTCGAGCACGGATGCCGGCCACGCGCCGAGCACGTTCAGCACGAACGTCGGCGCATATTTCTGGTCGGTCGTGATGCTGACCGTCGAGTCGTCGATCTTCTTGATATTTTGCAGCGCGTTATCTTTCGTCAGGCCGATGCCTTGCAGCACGGCGGCCGCGCCCTTGTCGAGCAGCACGCAGCGCTGGATCGACCACGCGACGTCGTCGGCCGTCAGCGGGTTGCCGGAATGGAACTTCAGTCCGGAGCGGATCTTGAACGTGAACGTGAGCCCGTCCGGGCTGACGGTCCACGATTGCGCAACGTCGCCATTGAATTTCGACGGGTCTTTCAGATCGACGCGCACGAGGCGGTCATAGGTATTTGCCACATATTCTTCGGGCACCAGCTCGTACACTTCGCCTGGATCGAGCGTCGAAAATTCATCGAGCGTGGTGGCGATCACCAGCATATCTTTCGGCGTCGCAGCCAATGCCGTGCTTGTTGTCATTGTCAGCGTCAGGGCCGAGACGACGGCCACTGCCGCTAGCGCATTGCGCAAAACCAGATTCATACCCGCTCCGTGTGTGAAGTGTGAGACCTGCAAACGGACAACCATGAACCAACGCAGTTACATCAGTTTGAAAGGACCGCTTTCGCTGTCGTCGATGACAGGCAGCGCGCGAGAGCCCGGCATTTCGTAATGCCACCATTCGTTCGGAATGTGCTTGAACCCCGCCGCGTGCATGATGCCGAGCAGCAGCAGACGGTTGCGCTGCACGTGCTGCGGCAGCCCTTTGTGAAAGTGCTCGGACTCCTTGACCATCGCGTCGAAGCCCGTGCCCATGTCGAGCGGCTCGCCGCTGCTGTCGACGAGCGTGAGATCGATCGCGGTGCCGCGGCTGTGATTCGAGCCGCGCCCGAGTTCGGCGATGAAGTTCGGATCGGGCAGAAAGTCCCACAGCACCTTTTGCGCCTGCGGCGGACGGTACGCATCGAAAATGCGCAGCTTCATGCCGACGCTGTCCGCGAGTTCGATGGCTTTGCGCAAGGCCGCTTCGGCGGACGCGAGCAGCAGGCAGTGCGCTTCCTTGTAGATCCGCTTGCCCGTGAAATTGTTGTCGGTCGCATAGGCGAGATCGAGTTCGACGCCGTGCGTTTCGGGCGTGATGTGAACGAGTTGTGGCTTGTCGGTCATGGCTATCAAAGGTCGAATTGATCGAGTTCGCGCTGCAACTCGCGGTTGCGCGCGACGCGCACGTCGATGGCCGGGCCTAGCCGTTCGACAATCGACGTGATCAACAGGTTGAACAGACACGTGAGCGGCGCAAGCGAATCCCAGAACTGACCGACGTCGGTCTTCACCTGGATCAGGTCGCAAGCGAACTCGCGGGCCCACGGACAATAGAGATCGGTGACGAGCGTGAAGGGCAGGCCGCGCCGCGCGGCCGCCTCGCAATAGCGGCGCGCGATGCGCGAATACGCGCGCGTGTCGGTGACGATCAGATACGGCGACGCGAACTCGGAGTTCAGCGAATCGACATACGAGCCCGACATGCCGTCGGAGTAGAACACGCGCGGCCGCAGGTATTCGAGGTAACTGTAGAACGCGTTCGAGATGCCGCGCGTCGATTGAATGCCGAGAATGAAAACGGCATCCGCTTCGGCAATGCGCTGCGCAATGCGTGCGAACACCTCGCCTTGCGCCAGCTGATAAACGTAGCGGATCGCGTCGAGTTCGAGATCGAGTGAGTGGACGGGCGCCGTGTCGCGCGAGTCACCACAGTCCGCGCCAGCGTGCTCGCGCTCGTTGCGCCACGCGTCGAGACGGTCGGTGATGAACCAGGGTCGCGTTTGCGCGCCGCGCAGCTCGCGCTTCAGGTCGTCGAGATTGCGATAGCCGACGCTGCGCAGAAAGCGCCCCACGGAAATGCCGCTCGTGCCCGTCTGCTGCGCGATCTGATCCGCCGTCTCGAGGCCGAGGCGTTCGAGATTCGCCAGCATGTAGCTGGCGATACGCTTGGCGGTGGGCGTGAGCGTCGCAAAGCTCGCTTCGACGGTGTGGGCGAACGCGGAGGACATCGACGGTATCGTTTCGGGCTTTGGTTAGTTATCTGTCATTCGGCTGCAACCTGATATGTATATGACAAGGACAATAAAGCAGGCGCTAACTTAATTTTTTTATCGAATCGTCCAACCTCATAGGGCCGCCCCTTCTCTGCTTGCTCTTGCGAATGGGACTAAGATCGCTTCCGCAGTAACGGGTCCGCGCGCGTTGTGCGTCGCGCGGCCCGCATCCCGACTTGCACCAGACGGCCGCCGTGCCGTCTTTTTTCGCCTCTGGAACAACGGTCGCCGCCCAGGCGTTGCAGCCGTTGCGTCTGGAGGAACCCACCGTACGATCCGGCCGCATGGCGCCGGATTCATCCGATAAGTGTTGGAGGGCTCAACGTGAACAAGCTGACGACTGCTTTTGGCGCACCCGTCGTAGACAATCAGAACATTCAGACGGCGGGGCCGCGCGGTCCCGCATTGCTGCAGGACGTGTGGTTCCTCGAAAAGCTCGCGCACTTCGACCGCGAAGTGATTCCCGAGCGCCGCATGCATGCCAAGGGCTCGGGCGCATTCGGCACGTTCACGGTCACGCATGACATCTCGAAGTACACGCGCGCGAAGATCTTCTCGCAGGTGGGCAAGAAGACGGAACTGTTCACGCGCTTCTCGACAGTCGCGGGCGAGCGCGGTGCCGCCGACGCCGAGCGCGACATTCGCGGCTTCGCCGTGAAGTTCTACACGGAAGAAGGCAACTGGGATCTCGTCGGCAACAACACGCCCGTGTTCTTCCTGCGTGATCCCCTCAAGTTCCCCGACCTCAATCACGCAATCAAGCGCGACCCGCGCTCGGGTCTGCGCAGTGCCGAGAGCAACTGGGATTTCTGGACGCAACTGCCCGAAGCGCTGCATCAGGTGACGATCGTGATGAGCGATCGCGGCATTCCGAAGTCGTTCCGGCATATGCATGGTTTCGGCAGCCACACGTTCAGCTTCATCAACGCGGACAAGGAACGCTTCTGGGTGAAGTTCCATCTGCACACGCAGCAAGGCATCCAGAATCTGACGGATGCGGAAGCGACGGCGTTGGTCGGCGTCGACCGCGAGAGCTCGCATCGCGATCTGTACGAAGCGATCGAACGCAAGGAATTTCCGAAGTGGACGATGTTCGTGCAGATCATGCCGGAAAAGGACGCGTCGAATACGCCGTACAACCCGTTCGACCTGACCAAGATCTGGCCGAAGAAGGACTATCCGCTGATCGAAGTGGGCGTGATGGAATTGAACCGCAACGCGGACAATCACTTCGCGGACGTCGAGCAGTCCGCGTTCAATCCCGCCAACGTGGTACCCGGCATCAGCTTCTCGCCGGACAAGATGCTGCAAGGCCGGCTGTTTTCGTATGGCGACGCACAGCGTTATCGGCTTGGCGTAAATCACAGCCTGATTCCCGTCAACGCGCCCAGGTGTCCGACGCATAGCTACCATCGCGACGGCTTCATGCGCGTGGACGGCAACATGGGCGGCACGACGCCGTACAACCCGAACACGCGCGGCGAGTGGCTCGACCAGCCGGATTTCAGCGAGCCGCCGCTGTCGATCGAAGGCGCCGCCGATCACTGGAACCATCGCACCGACGACGACTATTTCTCGCAGCCGGGCGCGCTGTTCCGCCTGATGAGCGCCGAGCAGAAGCAGGCGCTGTTCGATAACACGGCGCGTGCATTGGACGGCGTCTCGGAGCCGATCCAGAAGCTGCACATCGAGCATTGCACGAAGGCCGATCCTGCCTACGGGCAAGGCGTCGCGGCCGCGCTGGAGTCCGCGAGCAAGGGTGGCGCGACGCCCAATCGCGCGCTGTAACGCCGCGCTTGCGCGAGGCGTCTATGCAAAACGGGCCGCTGTTTAGCGGCCCGTTTTGCAAATCCTTTCCACACGTCTGCTACGCGTGTCCATTACACGCGTCCGTTACTTCAGCGACGCGACGAAAATACGCGCCACTTCTTCCAGCCCGCGACGGTCGTCTTCATCGAAACGCGCGAGCACCGGACTGTCGATATCCAGCACGCCGATCAGTTCGCCATTGGCCTTTTGCAGCGGAATCACGATTTCCGAGCGCGACGCCGAATCGCACGCGATGTGACCCGGGAATGCGTCGACGTCGGGCACGACTTGCGTTTCGCGCGACTCGGCCGCGCGTCCGCATACGCCGCGCCCGATCGGAATGCGCACGCAGGCGGGCTTGCCCTGAAACGGGCCGACCACGAGTTCGCCGTCGAGCAGGAAATAGAAACCCGCCCAGTTCAATTGCGGCAGGCTGTGAAGGATCAGCGCCGACAGGTTCGCCGCATTGGCAATCTGATTCGCTTCGCCCTCGAGGAGCGAGCGCGCCTGCGAGGCCAGTTCCTGATAGAAGTCGGCCTTGGGCAGCGCGGTGTTGATGGTGGTTTCGAACATCGGATGCACTCACGTTTGGCTGCAATGAAAGCGTGATTTTCGCATCAACGCGCAAATCGTGACGGCGCGATGACGCGCGCGCTTTCGGTCGCGTGCGAATCGACGCAAAGCCGATGCGTGCATGGCCGTCGCGTTTCAGATGCCGATGAACTGCGCGAATTCGTCGAGCGGCGTGCGCTGCGCGCGCCACTGGTTGATCGCGGCGTCCGTGTCCTCGTAGCCGATCGCCATGCCGCTGAACAGCATGCGGTCGTCGGGCAGATCGAGAAACGCGCCGATGGTCTGCGGATATTGCGCCCAGCATTCTTGCGCGCAGCTATGCAGTCCTTCTTCGCGCAGCAGCAGCATCACCGTCTGCATGAACATGCCGAGGTCGGCCCATTGCGGCGGACCCATCCGCCGATCGACGGTGCAAAAGAGCGCGAGCGGCGCATCGAAGAACGCGAAGTTGCGCGCGAACTGCGCGAGCCGCCCTGGCCGGTTTTCGCGCGCGATGCCGATGCTGTTGTAAAGATCCTCGCCGACCTGAAAGCGCCGCTCGCGATAGGGCGAGTGAAGGGCGGGCGGATACACGTTGTACTCCGTCTCTTCGCCGCTGGGCGCATCGACGATGCGTTCGCGCATGATGTGCTTGAGCCGCGCGAGCGCTTCGCCGCCCACGACATGGATATGCCAAGGCTGTAGATTGCCGCCTGAAGGCGAGCGCGCAGCGGTGGCGAGCACGCGGCGGATCACGTCGGGGGCGACGGGCGTGGGAAGAAATTCTCGGACGGATTTGCGGGACGTGACGGCCTCACTGACGTTCACGCTGTTCTCCTCGGCATGGCATGAGCGGTTGTCGATGTCGCGAAGCGGGATGCAACCAGGGCAATGCAAGACACTCGCCGATGATACAGGCGCCCGCGTTGCGCCTGTCGCGCTAAAGCTTCTGTAAGACTTGCCGTTAATGCGGGCGAATCAGAACGACCACATAAACGGGGAGCCGCATTTGAACACGATGAAGCTGGCCACACATGTCGCGGCGCTCGCCGCGTTCGCCGGGCTTGCCGGTTGCGTCACCAGCGAGCACCAGATCGCGACGGCGGGCGTGCCTGCGAAGCCGCGTCCCGCCGTCGTCGCGGTGCAGCCGCCGCCACCGCCGCCTGTTGTTGTCGTGCGCACGCCCGCGCCGCCGCCGCCCGTGCACGTGGCCGCGCCTGGCGACGTCTATATTGCGGGCATCGCGGATCGCGACGTGGTGTTCGTCGGCGGCAGCACCTACCTTTGGGTGGTGGGAGCGGACGGCAGGCGGCATCGGCAGTTCTATGCGCGCGGCGACCGGCGCGCGGAAGTGTTCCGTCGGCGCGAGCATCTGCGTGTCGAGATGGCCCGCCATGGCGGGCATCCGCCCGGTCACGCGATGGCGCCGCATCACGACGAGCATCGACCGCAGCATGCCGGGCGGCCGGCATACGCGCATCAGCCGCCGCATCGGCCGCAACACGGCGATGGCTCGCATGTCGGTCATGCCGACGCGGGACATCGCCCGCAGCCGGGAACAACGCGCGTCGCGGAGCAGCGCGGGCATGAGGGATCGCAGGGACCGCGCGATCACCGCCAGGCGCCGCGCGTCGACGAGGCGCAGCAGCCGCAGCATCGGCAGGGGCACGCGGGCGCGTGAGCGCGTGGCGGGCATGTAGCGAGATGTGCGGACGCGTAAGCGCGTGGCGGGCATGTAGCGGGATTCGCGGACGCGTGAGCACATAGCACGTGCAGCAGGATTTCTGCACGCATAGCAGGCGATTTGCGC
>BBSL01000293.1 GCA_001319865.1 Burkholderia sp. E7m39
TGCCCGCTCGCATGCCAGCGTCACGCCTGCGGGGCATGCTCCCATCGACACGACCGCACCCGTTCGCGTCACGCTTCGGAACGTTGCGCGCGCAGCGTTTGCGCCGCACGCGCGATTACCTTCCCGACCCGTAGGCGCGCACGAAGAACGCGACCGTGATGCACGCGGTCAGCGCCAGCGTGCCGTAGCGGATGACGCGCGCGGGCGCGCGCCGGCCCACCTGCGCGCCGCCGTAGCCGCCGACTATCGCGCCGACCAGCATCGCGGCTGTTTCGGGCCAATGCACAACCTGCGCGACGACGAATGCGACCACGGCCATCGTGTTGGCCGCGCTGACGAGCAGCGTGCGCGGCGCGTTCAGCAGCTTCAGCTCACGGCTGTCGAGCAGTCCCCACACAGCCATCATCATGATGCCGACCGCGCCGCCGAAGTACCCGCCATACACGCCGAGCGCGAACTGGACGACGAGCACGGCCGTCTGCCCGATCTGCCAGCGCTCACGCATCCATTCGCCGAAGCGCTTGCCGAACGCGAGCGCGAACGTCGCGACGAGCAGCAGCCAGGGCACGATGAAGTCGAAGGTCCTGGCGGGCGTGAGCAGCAACAGCAGCGCGCCGCCTATGCCGCCGACGACCGTCGTGACGAGCAGCGCGCGCAACGGAACGGGGCCGACGGGGCCGAGCCCGTCGCGATACGCCCATGCGCTCGCGAGACCGCCCGGATACAGCGCAACGGTGCTCGACGCGTTCGCCTGGACGGACGGCACACCCGCCGCGATCAGCGCGGGCAGCGTGACGAACGAGCCGCCGCCCGCCAGCGCATTCATGCCGCCCGCGAGCAGCCCGGCGCCCGCCACGAGAAGGAGATTGTTCATGCGACGCATCATAGGCGTGCACGCTTCGCGGATACAATCGGGATTCTCCGATGCCAGCGTTCGCCCCAACCGAAGATGACGACGTCGCGTTTCGATCTCACCGACCTGCGGCTATTCCTGCTGGTCGTCGAGCAGGGCAGCCTCACGCGCGGCGCGCAAGCGATGCATCTCGCGCTGGCGTCGGCGAGCGAGCGCATCTCGGGCATGGAGTCGGCGCTCGGCACGCCGTTGCTCGAGCGCACGCGGCGCGGCGTGCGCCCCACGCCCGCGGGCGAAGCGCTCGTGCGCCACGCGCGGCTGATCGTCGGGCAGGTCGAGCAGATGCGCGGCGAACTGCGCAGCTACGCGAAAGGGCTCAAGGGCCGCGTGCATCTGATGTCGAACACGGCCGCGCTCGCCTCGTTTCTACCCGAGCAGATCTGCCGCTTTCTCACCGCGCACCCCGATCTTTCCGTCGATATCGACGAGCGCCCGAGCGCGGACATCGTGCGCGCCGTTGCCGAAGGGCGCGCGGATCTCGGCATCGTCGCGGATATCGCGGACCTCGCCGCGCTGCAGACGCACATGATCGCCGACGATCAACTGGTGGTGGCGGCGAGCCGCGCACATCGCGTGGCGGGCAATGCGCGCGTCGCATTCGCCGATATCGTCGACGAGGCGTTCGTGGGGCTGTCGGATGCGGCGCTCGAGCGTCATTTGACCGAGCACGCGTCGCGGCTTGGCAGACAGATGCAATATCGCGTGCGCCTGCGCAACGTCAGCGATCTTGGACGGTTGATCGCGGCGGGCGTCGGCATCGCGATTCTGCCTGCCGCCTGCACGCAACCTCTACACGACGCGGATCTCGTCGTGCTGCCATTGTCCGAAGCATGGACGACGCGCCGTCTGCATCTTTGCGCGCGCGACTTTGCGGCGCTCACGCCGCATGCGCATGCGCTTGCGCAGCAGTTGATGACGCTTTGCGAATGACGCTACGGCAGCGCGCGCGGCGACATCTGTGCAAGCGCGGCCGGCTCCGTGCGCAACACCGAATTGAAGCGCCGCATGTGCAGCGCGACGCGGCGCGCATAGCCCTTGCCGCCGCCGCTATAGCGCCACAACGCGGCGTCGATGTCGCCGCCCGACTGCACCAGATAGTCGCGCAGAATCGATGAGCCGATGCGCACGTTGATGGCGGGATCGTCGAGTTCCTTCACGTCGGCGAACGCGCGCGGATGCGCGGCGGGCAGCACCTGCATCAGCCCGCGTGCGCCGATCGCGCTGACGGCGCGCGGATCGAAGCCCGACTCGACGGCCATCACGGACAAGAGCAGCACGGGCGACATCGAATAGCGGTTAGCTTCCGTCAATACGGCTTGCGCGATCTTCAGCGCATCGGTGGCGCAGACGCGGAACTGCGCGCGCAGCGTCGCGACGATATCGGCGGAGGACGGAAGGGCGGGCGAAGCAGGCGCGGGCGTGCCAGCCGACGGCGATGCCGCTACCGTTTGAGCGTTGGGCGCAGCCTCGGCGTGCGCGGGCGGCAGCGCACTGCAGAGCGCGAGGCTCGCGGCCATCAGCGCGAGCTTGAAGAGCGTGGATTTCCAGCGTGCTTTAACGAGGTCATGGTGTGCTTGCATATCGTCAGGAACGAGCCCGGATGCAAGCACTGTAAAAAAGTTGCCGTCGAGATTTTCAAAAGAAACGCGCGCTACGCGTTAAAGCCGCGTAAACAAGGCGCGGCTTTTCAGCCTTCGTCAAAGCTGCGATTCGATGGGCAGAATGCCGAGGAACCAGATGCCCGTCTTGCGCAGCGCCGACACGTCGGGCTCGCTGTCGAGCACGGTCACCGTGCCGTCGGGTGCCGTATCGATCCAGACGATGCTGCTCGTGCCGTTCGCATTCGGGCGCAATTCGAGCCGCCATGCAATGCGATCGAGGCCCGGTTCCACGGTGTCCGCGACTTGCGCCGCCGCCTCGGGACTGTCGCAGAACACGCCGATTTCCGTATTCAACTCGACGGAGCGGGGATCGAGATTCATCGAGCCGATGAAGATGCGCTTGCGATCGAACACGTAGGTCTTGGCATGCAGCGACGCCTTCGACGATCCGAACACATGCTTCTTGTCGTTTGCCTTGTCGTCCTTGTCGTTTGCTTTGCCGCTGGTCGTCGGCTTGAGTTCGTAGAGCCGCACGCCCGCTTCGAGCAGCGCCTTGCGGTAGCGCTGATAGCCCGCGTGCACGGCGGCGACATCCGTGGCGGCGAGCGAGTTCGTCAACACCGTCACGCGCACATGCTTTTGCGTGAGACCGGCAAGCCACGCGACGCCCTCTTTGCCGGGCACGAAATAAGGCGAAATGACGAGCAACTGCTGTGCAGGCTGCAAATCGAGTGCCTTGAATTGCGTCATCAGATGGCCTTGCGAATCGCCGGGCGAGCGCGTGATTTTCGCGGGGTCGTCGTAGAGCAGCGTGGCCTTGCCCCACGAGACCTGTGCGTCGGGTGAATGGATCACGTGTGTGAGCCTGTCGCGTGCGTTCACGACGTAGGGGTTGTCTTGCTCGGAGGCGAGATAGGCATCGAGCTTGCTGCGCACGGCGGGAAGCGCGTCGCCATCGGCCTTGCGGCCCATCAGATGGTCGATGGGATACGCGGCATCGGAATTCCAGAACAGGTCGAACGCCGACGATACCTCGTTCACGACGGTGCCATGCACGAGCACATCGAGATCGCCGAATGCGACATCGGTCGATGCGCCGAAGTACTCGTCGCCGATGTTGCGCCCGCCGAGTATCGCGCCTACGTTGTCGGCGATCATCGACTTGTTGTGCATGCGCCGGTTCACGCGGAAGAACTCCGTGGCCATGCCGATCTTCTTGAACGTGCGATTGGCAACAGGATTGAACAGGCGG
Source organism: Burkholderia sp. E7m39 (assembly GCA_001319865.1). Taxonomy (GTDB): domain Bacteria; phylum Pseudomonadota; class Gammaproteobacteria; order Burkholderiales; family Burkholderiaceae; genus Paraburkholderia; species Paraburkholderia bengalensis. Next base: position 3,767 of record BBSL01000293.1, read on the forward strand.
ATCTGCACGTTCGGATGGGAGTCGAGCGCGAGCAGCATGTTATCGTCGGCGTTGGTGCCGAGGTCGTCGAGCAGTATCCGCACGCGCACGCCGCGATCGGCGGCGCGCAACACGGCAGCGCCCAGTTCGCGGCCCGTCAGGTCGTCGTGCCAGATGTAGTACTGGAGATCAAGTGTGCGGTCCGCCGCTTCCGCGAGCACGAGCCGCGCGACGAGGGCATCGACGGCACCGGGCAGCAGATGAAATGCCGTCTTGTCGGGATGGCCCTTCTCCTGCTGCGTGAAGGCGAGGGCGAGGCGCGTGTCCTGCGTAGGCGGGACGGCGTGCGTCTGAACGCGATCGGTTTGCGGCGGCAAGCTCGCGCACGAAGTCAGCAACGCGACGGTGAAAGCCGCAATCAGACTTCGTAGCATGACCATGGTCGCGCTCCGCAATGGGGATGCGCGTCAGATTAACGGGACTGAACGTCCGTTACAAGCGACGTTAAATCGCGCGCCTTCCGGGTGCGCAATGCGAACGAGCGGCGAACGAGCGGCCCGCCTACGAATGCAACGTCCGGGCGCGTTTCAACGCGGCGGGGCCGAGCAGCGTCGTCAGGATGTTGACGACCATCAGCGGATCGGTCGGCTTGGCGCACACGCCGTCGAAGCCGCCCGCGCGCAACGCCTCATAGTCATCGTCCGCTTCGTACGCGGTGTAGGCGAGGAGCGGCACGCGAGCCGTCGACGCCGTCTCGCGCAGCGTGCGCGCGACCGCGAGGCCCGACAGGCCCGGCATCGCGATGTCGAGCACGAGGCCGTCGGGCCGCCATTCGTTGGCGATCTTCAAGGCGTCGCAGCCGTTGTACGCGACGCGTGTTTCGAAGCCGGCATTGTCGAGAAATGCGGCGAGCGCGTCGGCGCTATCGATGTAGTCGTCCACGATGAGTATGCGTGGCGGCATCGATTGCGCGGCGACGCGCGTTGCCGTCCAGACCTGACTTCGAGTCGGTGAGAAGGGTGTGCTGCGCATTGCGATGTCCCCCTGATCTTATGGCGCTGTTTTCGACCGTCTCGTAAGTAAACGCAGCAACAGGTATTCCAACTTGCGTCCCGCATTCATGCCGGGTGGCCCCGAAGCCACGCCACAGGCGGCTCGCGGGCCGATTCGCGAGGCCGCACGACCGTGCCGCTCGCGACGAAACCCTAAGGGCGATGGGGAAAGTCCGCGCATTTCGTTGCAGCTTTTTCACACGAAAGCGCCGCT
>BBSL01000294.1 GCA_001319865.1 Burkholderia sp. E7m39
CGCAAGAGGGACAGCGTCCGCCGATGCGTGCAGTGCAGCGCAAATGCACGGGACAAGCCGGTTATTTGCCATGCTAGGATTCGACCATTCGCCGGGAGAAACCCACACCCGCATTGCATCGCACTTTCTTCGCTACAGGAGGTTTGCCATGCATTTCGACTACAAGGGATTCCATATCGACTGCCGGGCGCGGCACGACGAAGACGGCCACTACGTCGCCCAGGCCAAACTCACTCGGCCGGCAGCAGCCAATGCCCCCGCCGAAGTCCATCAATCGGGCGACATCGATTCGTTCGTCGACGAATCCGACGCCATGACGTGTGCGCGAACGTGGGCGATCGAATGGATCGACGAAAACTGGGATTAGCGCGGCCGCTTACCCACACGCGCCCACATTCACCGAACATTGCTGAATTTGCGCCCTCCGGCGGAATTCGCCGGGACGTGCGCGTGCGGCTCTGGCCCCGCGCCCGTCGTGCGCGTTTCACCGCCGTTGTGCGCCCGTTCAAAAACTTTAGGGGGAATTCCCCAGATTGTGGGTAATCGGCTTGGCACATACCCTTTGCTAGCCTTCAAATGTTAAATGCTGGACGGGCCGACGAGCGCATCGCTGGCTGAAGGAAGAACCGCGCGGTGCGCCATGAGCGTCGCTGGCGGTTCGACAGGCGCCCGGAAGCTACCTGAGAGCGGGCGTTTCTGCACGAAAACATTCATCGAAGTTACCAATTCCGACGTTCGTACCGGGGGCCAGCAGTGAAAAACACTTTGACCATCAAGACGAGGCTATTCATCGGTTTTCTTTCGATGGCGGCCATTGCCGTCGTCATATCCGTCGTCGCGCTCTTCAGTCTGGCCGACACGACACACGCATTCGGCCAGTACGTGCATGGCATCGACGCGCGCGCGCAGGTGGCAGCCGAAGTGCGCGCGGCCGTCGATCGCCGCGCGATTGCCGCGCGCAATCTGGTGCTCGTCACGACGGCCGCCGACTTCGAGCTCGAGAAAGCCGCAGTCAGCCGCGCGCACCAGGACGTCGGCATCAAGCTCAAGCAGCTCAACGACATGATCGGCAGCGCGACCGACACGAGCGAAACGGCTCGTTCGCTGGTCGCCGAAATGAATCGCGTCGAGGCGCTTTACGGTCCTGTTGCGCTCGACATCGTGAATCTCGCACTGACCAATCGCCGCGACGAAGCGATCAGGAAGATGGACGACCAGTGCCGCCCGCTGCTGGCCGCGCTCGTCAAGGCGACGGATGCCTACGCGAGCTATACGCGAAGCCGTCAGGATGCGACCGTGCAGAACTTCGAGGCGCGCTATGCGCTGCTGCGCAGCGTGATTCTCGGCGTCAGCGCGCTGGCGATTGCCGTGTCGCTGGTGTTGAGCGTGCGCATGGTGCGCTCGATCACGCGGCCGATCACGCGCGCCGTCGAAGTCGCGCGCACGGTCGCGATGGGCGATCTCACGAGCCGCATCGTCGTGGATCGCAACGATGAAGCAGGCGAGCTGCTGAAGGCATTGCGCGAGATGAACGACAGGCTCACCGAAACGGTCGACCGCGTGCGCTCCAGCAGCGCGAATGTGTCGACGGCGACGGACGAGATCGCGACGGGCAACAGCGACCTGAGCCGTCGCACGGAAGCGCAGGCCGCCTCGTTGCAGGAAACGGCCGCGAGCATGGAGCAGCTGACATCGACGGTCAAGCAGAACGCGCAGAGCGCGCAACATGCGAAGGCGCTCGCGACGAATGCATCGGCGATCTCGCAACGCGGCAGCGATACCGTCGAACGCGTGGTGACGACGATGGAAGCGATCAGCACGAGCTCGGGCAAGATCGCGGAGATCACGGGGATCATCGAGGGCATCTCGTTCCAGACGAACATCCTCGCGCTGAATGCCGCCGTCGAAGCAGCGCGTGCGGGTGAAGAAGGGCGCGGCTTCGCAGTGGTCGCGGGCGAAGTGCGCAGCCTCGCGCAACGTTCCGCGCAAGCGGCGAAGGAGATCAAGGAACTGATTGCGCGCTCCGTGCAGGAGGTTCAGAACGGCTCATCGCTTGCCGACGACGCAGGCCGCACGATGGCGGACGTGAAGCTGGCCGTCGCGCGCGTGTCCGAGATTGTCGAAGAGATCGCGGCGGCTTCGGCAGAGCAGGGCCGCGGCATCGAACAGGTCAACCAGGCGATCTCGCAGATGGACACGGTGACGCAGCAGAATGCCGCGCTCGTCGAACAGGCTTCCGCGGCATCGCGATCGCTGCGCGATCAGGGCCGCGAACTCGACGATACCGTTTCCGCATTCAAGCTCGCTGCGGTCTGAAGTTATTGCGTTGCACATCGAATTGCCGTGCGTGGGATGCGAATGCGCGCGGATGAACGGCGAGCACGCGGCTTCAGTGCACACAGGTTTGCGCTGCGGCATGCGGCGCGCCTGAGCCCGCGAAGAGACTCCCGAACTATTGCGCCGTTTGCTGGCGCTGATACTCGTTCTTCTTCATCTGCAGGTACGCTTGCCGGTCGAGTTCGTGCAATTGACGCGGATACTGCTCGGTCGCATCGAACCACGTGGCGAAGCGTTGATCGACGCGTTTGTCTGCGGGGGCGGCAAGCGAGCCGAGGTAGGCGTCGATTGCGAGGTAGTAGCGCATCGTATTGCGCTCGACGAGCCCGCGCACACCACCGATATAGTCGCCATCCGGGCCCTTCGAGAAGCCGACTTTCGCGCTGCCGATGGTCGCGAGATAGGTCTTCATCGCAAGGCGCCCAGCCGTGCCGAATCCATACGAGTACGTCAGATGGAGAAACGTGCGCCCTTTGCCGATATCGACGGCTTCGAGCATGATCCGATAGTCCTTCGTGCTGAGCGGTCCCGTCGCTGCGCTGAGATCGACCTGGAAATAGTCCGGGCTCGTCGCCACCGAGCGGTAATTGAATTGCACGCGGTACGTATCGGAGATGTCCTGTTCCGTTTTTTTGCCGACGTTCATGCTGATCGTCGCGCCGCTGCCGCTCACCGAGGCACGACAATACTTCGTGTTCAGATGCAGGATCAGCACGTCGCACCAGTTCGACGGACCTTGCTGCGGATCATTGAAGGCGCTGTTGACGGTCGCGAACGGATAATCGACGACTGCGTAGATATCGCCTTTTAGCGTGTTCGACGTTTCTTCCGAATCCAGATGAATGGGGCGATGGAACGCGTTCGACTTGAGCTGCGGCGCGAGCGCGTCGTATTTGTCCTTGAGCGCCGCGGCGTTGTCGTCGGCCCAACTAAGCGCGCCGAGCGACAGGCCCAATAGCGCGAGCATGACGATCGCGAACCGACGCATGGTTTGCATGACCCCGTGAGTGCTCATGACAGGCTCTCCCGTGACGACGCTGTTGTCGGACTGTTATCGGGTACATCCCGCACGAATATAGCAGAGCGGACTCGCGCGCCGATGAGCCGATCGAGCATAAACGTGATTTGAACCAGCATTCACCGAAGCAACCACCGTTCCTAGAATGACCTTCATGCGCTGACCCAGTCGCGCAAGCCAACCACCTTAATGAATCTGGAGAACATCATGGAACGTCTGAATCGCCAACCCGTCAGCGAAGCTACCGGCCAGGCAGCCGATCTCTTTGCAGGTATCAAGCGCGCTGTCGGCATGGTGCCGAATGCTTACGCCGGCATCGGCTCGAACAGCCCCGCCGCGCTGCAAATCGTGCTCGCAACGGGCGACGCGCTCAGCAAGGGCGCACTGTCGAGCAAGGATCTCGAAGCGATCAAGCTCGCGATCAGCGGTGCGGTGGATTGTGACTACTGTCTCGCGGCGCACTCGCTGATGGGCAAGAAAGCCGGCATCGCCGCCGACGACGTCGTTGCGCTGCGCGAAGGACGCGACGCGGCCGACGCGCGCCTGAATGCCCTCGCAACGTTTGCGCGCACGGTGTTCACGTCGCGCGGCACGGTGCCCGCCGGCGTCGTCGATGCCGTGAAGGCAGCGGGTTATAACGATCAGCAGATCGTCGAGACGCTGCTCGCGATCGCCGACATCACCTTCACGAACCTGTTCAACCGCGTGAACGACACCGTCGTCGATTTTCCGAAGATCTGACGAACACCATCGGTTTCGCGTTCATTGCCGCGCATCGCGTGAGATCACGCGACGCGCGGCGACCGTTTCATTTGTAGCAAGTTGATTCAGCTCGCCTGCGCTGAAGAGTCGATCCGCTAGAATGGGGCTCGCTTTTCAACCCAAGGAGATACGCGTGAAATCAGTTGTTGCCCTGCTGGCCGCGGCCGCGCTCGCATCGGTGGCGCTTAACGCTAACGCTGCATCGACGGAGAAATTGCCCTCCGGCGTCGTCGTCGAACACCTGACGCAGGGAAGCGGACCGCAGCCCACGGCCGCCGATGTCGTGCGCGTCAACTATCGCGGCACGCTTGCGAACGGCACCGAGTTCGACAATTCGGCCAAGCACGGCGGCCCCGCGGAGTTTCCGCTCGGCCGCGTGATTCCGTGCTGGACGCAAGGTGTCGCGACGATGAAAGTGGGCGAAAAAGCCAAGCTGACCTGCCCGGCCGCGACGGCTTACGGCTCGCGCGGGGTCGGCGTGATTCCGCCGAACAGCGACCTGACGTTCGAAGTCGAATTGCTCGCGATCGTCAAGTAATCAACGCGTAAGGCGCGTTGAAATAACCCTACCCCCGACCCGGCGATACATCCGCCGATTTTCGATTCTGCAGCGCCCGCCGCGGCGCTGCATCCCGCTCGAAACCGCGCCACGAGCCGCTTTGCGTGGAACCTGCCAGCGAAGAATCGGCCGCCGCGATCTTGATTATCGTTAACGCTGGCTGGCTGAACTCAAATTGTCGTGGTACCAAAACGGTCTTGCGGCGAATCGTTTGGCGATTGGGATTCTGTCACCAATATGAAAAACTGTGCGCTCAGAATCCCGCAAAAAATAAAATCGGCATGACGGGGTGTAGGGTGATCAGAAAACAAAGAGTGCTGTTCCTCTGCCGGGACAACGCGACGCTTAGCATCTTGGCCGAAGCCTTGCTACGCGAGCTGGACGGATTGCATTTCGACGCATTCAGCGCAGGTCTCGAACCCGCCGACAAGGTTCATGCAGCGGCAATGGGAGAATTGCGGCATGGTTTTTCGAGTCTGGATCTGCTCAATCCCAAGAGCTGGCTGGAATTCACCAGCGAATGGGCGCCGCAGATGGACTTCGTCGTCACGCTGTGCGAGGAGTCGGCGTGCATCGACGTGCGCGCTTTTCACGGCGAGCCGCAATTGCGCCATTGGACCTTGACGGCGTCGGCGTACGGCGCTGCCGGCGCGATCGAAAACGCGTTCTGGCAGATTCTCAAGCGCGTTGAGGATTTCATAGCAGCCGAGCGCCGTCCGTGGCCGCCGCTGACCCTGTCCGCTACCGCTACCGCCGGCTGCGAGCCGGACGAGTGCGACCTTCTGCTGAGCGGTCAATAGCCTTCACGCGTCGGCCATTCGCTGCGGCATCGTGCGCCGCAGCATCGTGCGCCGCCTACGCCTGGCAGGAACCCTGCTTGCTGCTCCGAACACGATAGGGTCAGCAGACAGTCAGGGAGCACGATGAAAGCCGACACACAAAACGGCCTGCCGCACGATGGCAACGCACAAGCCCACTTCTCGCATTACGCCGCACCGCTGATCGACAATGCGGTGTCCTGCGCCGCCGCGCTGCAACGCGATCACGATGCGGAAGTGCTGCACAAGATGCGCGTTTCGTTGCGGCGGCTGCGGACGTTGCTGTGGGCGTATCGCCCGCTGCTTGACGAAACGTTCGACGAGCAGCAGCGCGCGCTCTTCAAGTTCTTCGCCAATGCGGCCGGCAAGACGCGCGACTGGGACATCCTGATCGGATTGCTCGACAGCACAGCAGATGCCCGCGACCAGGCGCGCGACGCGCTGCGGGCCGCGCGCGCAGAGACATTCGAGGCAAGCCGCGAGACCATCGAGAGCGCAAACGTGAAGACCGCGCTGCGCGAGGCGCTCAAGGAAGCCAACCGCGAGTTGAACACTGCGCACGAACGCACGCCGCTACCGAAATTCGCCCGCAAGCGGCTCGGCGCCGCGC
>BBSL01000295.1 GCA_001319865.1 Burkholderia sp. E7m39
GAGCCGATGCTGGCAAAAAAGCAGCTGAAGTCCATCAAGGGGCTGAAGAAGCTGCAAAAGCGCTTCGGCGAGTTGAACGACGTCGTGGCGAGCGAACACTTGCTGCGCGATCACCTGAACGTATTCCCCGATGAAGCAGCCAGCGCGCGCGCGCTCAACGCGCTCGCGAAAGAGCGCAAGCGCCGCATGCGCGCGGCGGCGAAGCTGCTATGACAATGTGAAACCGCGCGGCGAGCGTTCAGCCCGAAGCGTCACTTTGCCGTCCGCGAACGCAATGTGTCGCGTACGCGCTTGGCCGCGAACAGCGGCACATAGTCCAGAATGCGCGCGTCGCGCTGATACGCCGCGAGGGCATCCGAGTACATCTGCGATACGACTTCTTCTGGGCTGTCCGTGGATTCCGCGATTTCATGCACGATCTTTGCCGAGTCAGCCGTCTTCATCCAGGTTTCTCCGTCAGGCCAGTCAATTATCGGAACCCTGAATTGAAGGACATTCAATGCACGGGTGCCAATAGAACTTCGCAATCGTTGGCGTCGTCGATTGCTGTTTGACGGAAGCGCATCAGGAATGCCTGATTCTTCAGACAGATAGCGCATGTGCCCGGTACTTTTCCACAGGTCTTTCAACAGAATCTGTGGATAACATGGGCGCGCGCCGAACCGCTCGGTAACGAATCATTGCAGCCACTTGCGCACGTCCTGTTCCCATTCCGGATCGCCGCAGCCCTTTGGATTCTCCGGTCCGAGCACGGTGATGTAGCCCTTGCTCTTCATGCACGATTCGTAAGCGCGCACCTTCGTGCATCGCCCCGGCCCCGCGTTCAACGAGACCGTCTTGCACTGCGCGATGGTGCGGTCCATCGGGCCGAAATCCATGTCGCTCGACGCGTTGAGCGTCGGCGCGTCGGCACCCGATACCGAGAACTCGACGGGCCCCGTGTGAGTGCAGCCCGCCGTCAGCACGGTGAGCGATGCCGCCGCAAAAAGTAGATGCGCACGCAAGCTCATGAATCGCTTTCCTCGTTGATGGTCTTGTTTCATGGGTCATTCGCCGATCAGATGCAGCACGATGTCGCGTTCCTGCGGCCGCGCGCGATGCTCGAACAGATAAATGCCTTGCCACGTGCCGAGCGCGAGGCGGCCATGCTCGACGGGTATCGACAACTGCACCTGCGTCATGGCGGTGCGCAGATGCGCGGGCATATCGTCGGGGCCTTCCGTGTCGTGCTCGTAACGCGCGGAGTCTTCGGGCGCGAGCATCGCGAAGTGGCGCTCGATGTCGCGCTGCACGGAAGGGTCCGCGTTCTCCTGAATCAGCAGCGACGCCGACGTGTGACGGCAGAACACCGTGAGCACGCCCGTCTGTATCGATTCGTCCCGCACGAATGCGGCAACCTGCGAGGTGAAGTCGAACAGTCCGCGAACGCGCGCCCGCACGTTCAGATGGCGAATGGCCTGGCGCATGAAGGAATCTCCGTGTGGCGTGGAAATGAGGCAGGTTCGCCCGCGAGTTTACCGCGCGCGAGGCGGCCGGTCCCGCGACGCGAAAAGGTCTATGCTGGTAGGGCTGCCGCGCCGCGCAAACCGCACGCAATATGCACGCGATGCAGGCAATACGGGAGGACATCATGGAACGCGACGAATTCATCGAAGCACTGAAGCGCGAGGGCTTCGAGGAAATCGTGACGGTGACGCGCGACCCGAATGGCGTGCTCGACCATCACGAGCACCCTTTCGAAGCGAAGGCGCTGATCCTGCATGGTCGGCTGACGATCCGCATCGGCGCAACGGATCACATGTACGAGACGGGCGACGTGTTCCATTTGCAAGCCAATGTAAGACATTCGGAATACTACGGGCCTGAAGGCGTCCAATATCTGGTCGGCCGCAAGTGAGACCGCGCAATTGGTCAGTCCACCTGCACGCTGCGCGTGTAGCAGCTAGTATTTTCGGTCGTTGCGCGTTCAACGACACATCGCCCATTTCACTCCGAGGAGGTTTCGCATGCCCACGTCCACGACGCCCGTCTGGTTCATCACTGGCTGTTCAACCGGCTTCGGCAAGGAACTGGCTCGCGCGGTGCTCGAGCGGGGCTGGCGCTGCGTGGCGACGGCGCGCAATGTCGCATCGCTCGACGATCTCGCCGAGCCCGGCAGCGACGCCGATGCGCGCCTGTGCCGCGTGAAGCTCGATGTGACGGATGCCGCGCAGATCGCCGCTGCCGTCGATGCCGCGCAGCAGCGCTTCGGCGCGATCGACGTGCTCGTGAACAATGCGGGCTATGGCTACCAGGCGTCGGTGGAAGAAGGCGAGGAAGCAGAGATCCGCGCGCAGTTCGACGTGAACGTGTTCGGCCTCTTCGCGATGACGCGCGCCGTGCTGCCGGGCATGCGCGCGCGGCGCCAAGGGCATGTGCTCAACATCACGTCGGTGGCCGGGCTTGCGGGCTTTCCTGGTTCGGGCTATTACGCGGCCAGCAAGCATGCCGTCGAAGGCTGGTCCGACTCGCTCGCGACGGAAGCCGGGCCGCTCGGCATCCACGTGACGTGCATCGAGCCGGGGCCGTTTCGCACCGACTGGGCGGGCCGCTCGCTGAAGCAGACGCCCAACCGCATCGGCGACTATGCGGATACGGCGGGCAAGCGCATGCAGACGACGGCGCAGTACAGCGGCCATCAGCCGGGTGATCCGGCGCGCGCCGCGCAGGCGATGATCCGCATCACCGAAACGCAGCACCCGCCGCGCCACCTCGTGTTGGGCGCGTTCGGCGTCGATGCCGTTTCGAAGCGGCTGCATGCGACGCTCGCCGATATCGAAGCGTGGCGCGAAACGAGTGTCGGCGCGGACTTTCCGGAAAGCGAGCGCTAGCCGCGTGGCGCATCATTCGACTTGCGGCGCGTCGGGATAGTATTGCGGCGCCTCGCGTCGCTCGTACATGCCGTAGTCGCGCACCACGCGCACGATCCGCAGCCGCGCGCCGTCAGGCAACGCGAGCGCATTCGCATAGGCCTCGGCGGCCCGGGCGTCGCGCCATGCGGTGAGCAGAATGACGTCGCCGGGCGTCAGCACGGCGTCGAACACATCCCACGATACGAGCCCCGCCGCGTCGGCGCGCAGGCCCAGCGCGCCGGCCACTTCACGCGCGCCGGACCGCTTCGCCCAGTCGGCGGCGCGGCGCGCGTCGATCAGCACGATGGTGGTGGCGTCGCCCGTTTCGGTTTCGTCGAGCCGTTGTTCGCGCAACGTGTGGCCGCCGGGCAAACGCGTATCGCGCGTCAGTTGGCCCACGCGCAAGCGGTAATCGCGAAACGTCTGCGAGCGACCTTTTTCCTGCACGCCGTGATGCGTGGCCTGCGTGCGCCAGCGCACCAGCGCTTTTTCGTCGCGCCAGCCCGACAGCGACAGCAGCCAGCCGTCGCGCGTGAGGCTCGCATAGCGGACGTTGTCGACGAAGCCGTCGATCTGCTCCAGTTCGGGTTTGAGCATTTTCGCGTAACCGAGGTAGGTCTCCCATCGGTCGCCGCGCGGCTGCACTTCGAACAGCACTGAAAACATCGTGTTCTCCCAGGACGCGGCGCGGATCAAACCGCCGCGATGCAATCGATTTCGATGTCGAAGCGTCCCGGCCAGGCGGGCACGCAGACAAAAATGCGCGCAGGCGGATCATGCGGGAAATAGCGCGCGTAGATCGCGTTGACGGCGGCGAACTGCTCGACCGACGTGCAGTAGACGTTGCACTTGAGCACCTTGTCGAGCGACGAACCCGCCGTCTCGACGCACAGCTTCAGTTGTTCGAGCACGAGTTCCGTCTGCCGTTCGAGCGGCACATCGGCGACCTCGCCCGTCGCGGGATCGAACGGCGGCAGGCCCGACACGTAGATCGTGTCGCCGTGCCGCGTGACGACGGAAGTCGGCGCCTTCCATCGCTCGAGCCAGCCGGACAGCGGTTCGACCTGGATCACTTCGCGTTTCATTGCAGCGCTCCTCAGAGGATGTCGAAGCCATCGTAGCGCCGTTTGCGGCAGCGACGTTTCAGGCTGGACCGAAATGACGCGAGCGCAAGCGGCCCTCATTTTTCCCTCATTCTGCGCGTGCAAGATGCGCCCATCGAACAGCACGCAGCCCGCCAGACACAGCGACCCGCTGCACTTTGAGGGGAACATCATGAACAGGTCATTCGTTACAGCATGTGCATCGGCACTTCTCGTTTCCGTCGCGCTGAGCGGTTGCGCGAGCATGGGCGGCTCGGCGGACGTCTACAGCGCATCGCAGGCGCAGCGTGAGTCGTCGGTGCGCTTCGGCACCGTCGAAAGCGTGCGCGGCGTCACGATCGACGACAGCAACGGCCAGCCCGGTCTGCTCGGCACGATCGGCGGCGGCGCGCTGGGCGGCATCGCCGGCAGCGCAATCGGCGGCGGACGCGGCTCGATCCTCACGGGGATCATCGGCGGCCTGGCGGGCGCGGTGGCGGGCAACGAAGTGCAGCATCACTTCGAGCAGAAGCGCGGCGTCGAAATCACCGTGCGCCTCGACGACGGCTCGCTGCGCGCGATCACGCAGCGCGCCGACGGCCCGATGTTCTACGCGGGCGAGCGCGTGCGGCTGCTGTCCGAGGGCGGCATCACCCGCGTGACGCTGTAAGCGGCTCACGCCCGCAACTTTTTTGCATGCGACAGTGCCGGCCGCGAATCGCCGGCACGCGTTCGGAGAGGCGATCATCATGTTCATGCGTAACGACGTGACCTACGAATTCCATCACCTGGGCATTCCGACCAGCCAGGCGCGCGACGGCGAACGTTACAGCGCCCAGTACGGGATGTACACGAGCGACAGCGATTGCTCGCTCGCGCGCATCCAGTACCACCGCTTCGAAGCGGATAGTCCGCTGCCCGCGTTGATGCGCACGGTGCCGCATCCGGCGTTCACCGTCGACGATCTCGACAAGGCCATCGAGGGGAGGGAAGTCATCCTCGGCCCGTACGAGCCGATCGAAGGTTTTCGCGTGGCGGCGATCGTCGATGGCGGGATGCCCATCGAACTGATCCAGACCGAACTCACCGACGAGGAAATCTGGGACCGCGCGAGAACAGGCACGCGCGCGCGGCTCTACGCGGCGCAATACGAGGATCTGGGCGAAGCCTGAGCGCGCTCGGCGCGGCGGCGGTCTTCAATGGCCGACGGCGGCAAGACGTACGCGCTGTGCGGGCCGAGATTGCGCTAGAAAAGCTTGCTGAGCGTGACCCACACCTGCTGGCTGTGCGTGCCCGTGTACGTGCGTCCGATCGAATGCGCGTAGCTCAGTTGCATCTGCGCCTGCTTCCATCCGACGTTCAGCGCGACGCCTGCGCCTTGCAGCGTGGTCGACGCGCCGGGCAGGCTGCCGTCGCCGCGCACGCGGCCGCGCGCGCCGTCATAGAAGGCCGCGACCGCCACGTTGGGCTGATTCGCGAGCGTCTGCGTCGCCGAGAGCGTGACGATCGCGCCTTCGTCGACCGAGGCTTCGCTCAATCCGTATGCGCGCACGCCTGTCGGTCCGCCGAGGCTCATCCGCTCCGATCCGTCGAGACTGCGATTGGCCCATTGACCGCGCAGCTGCGCGGACAGCGCGAGACCCGGCAATACGTTCTGCGTCACGCTGGCGGACGGTTGGATCTTGATGAAGGGCCGGCTGCCGAGCCTGGCCACGCCGTTGTCGGCGGCGGTGCGGTCAGTGTCGGTGCGCTGCGTGGAGCC